>JAQVKV010000412.1 GCA_028694545.1 Zavarzinia sp.
ATCCGCTGAACGCGACACTCTGGCTCGCCCGGGTCATGGCCCGGCTGGGGCGTCCGCTCGTCGCCGGTGACACGGTGCTGTCCGGCGCGCTCGGTCCCATGGCGGCGGTGACACGCGGAACGGTTTACGAAGCGGCGATCGAGGGCCTGGGTACGGTCCGCGCCGCCTTCGCCTCGGGAGGAAAATGATGAATATCGCCACGGGCAACGCCCCGACGTTTCAGGCGGCGCGCGACTTCCTGCTGCGCCACCGCACGGATTACGACACGGCCTTCGCCGGCTTTCGCTGGCCGCGTCCGACCGAATTCAACTGGGCTCTCGACTGGTTCGACGCCGTACTGGCGACGGATCCGGACTCCCGTCACCGGGCGGCCCTGCACATCCACGATCCGGAAGGGTCGGACATCGTGGTCAGCTTCGGTGCGATGGCCAGAGGGTCGAACCGGGTGGCCAATTTCCTGCGGGCCCAGGGGGTGAGGCGGGGCGAACGCATCCTGCTCCTCCTCGGCAACGTGGTGCCCTTGTGGGAATGCATGCTGGCGGCGATGAAGCTTGGCGCCGTGATCATTCCGGCGACGACGCTGCTGACGCCCGAAGATCTCGAGGATCGGCTGTCGCGCGGGCGCGTCCGGCATATCATCGCCGACGTCACCCAGACCGGGAAATTCACCGGCCTGCCCGGCGTTGCCGACGTCGGGCGTATTGCCGTGGGCGGTCCGGCGGAAGGCTGGGCTAATCTCGCGGCGGCGCATGACGGCACTTACGCCGATGATTTCGTGGCGGACGGGGTGACGGCGGCGGCCGACCCCATGCTGCTTTATTTCACCTCGGGTACGACGGCGAAGCCGAAGCTCGTCGTCCATTCGCATCAGAGCTATCCGCTGGGCGCACTCAGCACCATGTATTGGCTCGGGCTGCAACCCGGGGATGTCCACCTGAACATCTCGTCGCCGGGCTGGGCGAAGCACGCCTGGAGTTCCTTCTTCGCGCCCTGGAATGCCGGTGCGACGGTCTTCATCGTGACCCAGCCCCGCTTCAACGCGGCCCAGCTTCTCGATGTGCTGTCGACCACCGGCGTCACTACCATGTGCGCGCCGCCCACGGTCTGGCGCATGCTGATTCAGCAGGACATGGGCAAGTGGAAGACCAGCCTGCGCGAGTTGTGCAGCGCGGGCGAACCGCTGAACCCGGAAGTGATCGACCATGTCGAGAAGGTCTGGAATCTGACCATTCGCGACGGCTACGGCCAGACCGAGACCACGGCGCAGATCGGCAATCCGCCGGGGCAGAGGCTGAAACTTGGCTCCATGGGGCGGTCACTGCCGGGCTACGGCCATGTCTTGCTCGATGCGGACGACAATGTGGCGACGGAAGGGGAGGTCTGCCTGCCCCTGAGCGGCGAGGGACGCCCGGCCGGCCTCATGCTCGGCTACGAGGTCGAAGGCCGCATGACGGCGACGGACGGCGAGGTCTATCGCACGGGCGATGTCGCCGAGCGCGATGAGGAAGGTTACCTGACCTTCGTCGGCCGGGCGGACGACGTCTTCAAGGCGTCGGACTATCGCATCAGCCCGTTCGAGCTGGAAAGCATCCTGATCGAACATGACGCGGTGGCGGAGGCGGCGGTCGTGCCGTCGCCCGATCCCGTGCGTCTGGCGGTGCCGAAGGCGTTTGTCATTCTTGCCGGCGGCGCTCTGCCGGATGCCGACACCGCGCGTTCGATCTACGCCCATTTGCGTGGTCGGCTGGCCCCCTACAAGCGGGTTCGGCGACTCGAATTCGTCGACGAATTGCCGAAGACGATCTCCGGCAAGATCCGCCGTGTCGATCTTCGCAAGGGGGAGGAAACTCGCGCCGACGATTCGCCGGTGAACCCATGCGAATTCCTGGAGAGCATATTCGCCGACCTCGTGTGAAGGCCAACAGGTCCTCATCGTCGTTATGCGGTCGTGATGCGGCGCGGGGTTTCCCGCGCCGCTTTTGTTTGTGCCTCCAACTCGGGCAATCGTCCCGCTTGCCGCCCTGATTTCCAACCGAAACGGGGATAGGGACCAACCTTCTGACTGGTCCAATACCAAACCGCAGAGCCCATCCTGACCCCAAGGTGATTTCCATACGCATGCTTACCATTGCGGGGAAGTCAAAGAACAAGAACGTCGAGGCAAGCCTCGATCTGGGGACCGGGAACAATGGTGGGCCTGCTGCACATTCCAGGGACATCGTCAATTTGCTGCCACGCGCCGGAGACGGCCGCGGTCGGTCACGGATTCCGAACGGGCTGACGTCGTCGTCGCCACGCTCGTAGTCGCTTTCGTGCAGATGAATCCCTCGCCCCCGGTAGGGCGCGGGTGGGGAAGCTGCGTCCTGTTCACCTTCAATTGCAAGGCTCGCGGACCGTGCAGAACATAAGCTACCGAATTTCCCGCGCGATCATGACCAATCGGGGGATCTCGATCCTGGTCATCGCGCTGATCACCGCCTTCTTCGGCTGGGGGTGCCGCAGTGTCGAATTGCGCACCATCTTCTCGGACCTGCTGCCGGCGGATCATCCCTTCGTCGAGACCTTCAAGGACCACCCGAACTTCGGCAATCCGCTGACCGTGACCATCATGGTGAAGCGGACCGACGGCGACATCTACAACATCGAGACCCTGCAGAAGGTCTGGAATCTGACGCGTGACGTCGACCTGGCACCCGCCGTCGACCACGACCAGGTGATCTCGATCTCCACCGAAAAGGTGCGCTACGCGGAAGCAACGCCCTTCGGCATCGACACCCAGCCCGTCATGGGCGACGCGGCGCCGGCGACAGCCGACGATCTTGAGGAGTTTCGCCGCCGTGTCGACAAGGCGCCGCTGGCCCGGCGCTTCTACATCTCGCAGGACGGCACGGCGACCATCATCACCGCGACCTTCATCGAGCGCCTGCTCGATTACGGCGAGACCTTCGAATACCTGCAGGGCCTTGTCGAGAATGCGCGGGACGCGCATCACGAAGTCTATATGGCGGGCATGCCCGCGCTGACCGGCTGGGTCTATCGCTATCAGCACCAGATGCTCGGCATCTTCGCCCTGACCGGCGTGGCCCTGCTGCTCTGCCTCATCCTCTACATGCGCAACTTCGCCGGCGTGGTCACGCCGATCACCACCTCGATCATCGCCGCGATCTGGGGCTTCGGCTTTGTCGGCTGGCTGGGGCTCGCGATCGAGCCGCTGATCATGGTGGTGCCCTTGCTGCTGGTCGCGCGCTCGTTCAGCCATTGCGTGCAGTTCACCGAGCGTTACTACGAGATCTATCTCCACGTCGGCGACAAGCGGAAGGCGGCCGAGATCGCGCTCTCGGTCATGATGGCGCCCTCCATGCTTGGCATCTTCACCGATGCGGCGGGCCTGCTGCTCATCGCCTTCGCCCCCATTCCGGCCATGGAACGTTTCGCGGTATTCTGCGGCTGGTGGGCGGCCATGCTGGTGCCGGCGAACGTCTTCCTGTCGCCACTGATCCTGTCGTTCCTGCCGGCGCCGAAGAACGTGCGCAAGATCACCGGCATGGACGGCGACCACGGCTTCCATGCGGCCCTGAAGCGCTTCCTCGGCCATGTCTCCAGGCTGACCTATGGCCGGACAGCGCGCATCACCACCGTCGCCTTCCTTATCGTTACCGGGGTCTCGACCTACGAGTTCCTGCAGATGAAGGT
>JAQVKV010000413.1 GCA_028694545.1 Zavarzinia sp.
GCTGATCAGCGAGATGACCGGCTTCCATTCGATGAAGAACCTGCATGCCTTCGTCGCCGAGATGCCGCCTGGCGCCTCCACGGGGAAGCACCGCCACACCAGCGAGGCGATCATGTACGCCCTCGAGGGCGAGGCCTATACGATCATCGACGGCGAGCGCATCGAATGGAAGGCGGGCGACGCCCTGGCCGTGCCACCCATGTGCTGGCACCAGCATTTCAATGCGAGCCCGGACAAACCCTTCCGCTATCTCGCGGCGACCAACTACCCGATGACGGTCAATCTCGGCATCGCCCTGATCGAGACGGCGGATATCCGCAGCGATCTCAAGTCCTGATGACACGCGGGGGACGGTAGTGATTACGCTGAAGGGCTTGACGAAAACCTATCACGGCGCCGCGCGGCCGGCGGTGGACGGCCTGTCCCTGACCGTCCCCGAAGGCCAGCTCGTGACCCTGCTCGGCGCCAGCGGCTGCGGCAAGACGACAACGCTGCGCTGCCTCGCCGGTCTGGAGACACCCGACGATGGCGAGATCGAGATCGGCGGCGTCCCGGTCTTCTCGGCCGCCCGGCGCATCGCCGTGCCGCCCTACCGGCGCCGGATCGGCATGGTGTTCCAGAGCTACGCCATCTGGCCCCACATGACCGTGTTCGACAATGTCGCCTATCCGCTGCGCAGCGAGGGGATGAAGGGCAAGCAGCTCGAGGAAGCGGTGCGCTGGGCCCTCACCCTGGTCGGCCTCGCCGATTTCGCCTCGCGCCCGGCACCATTGCTCTCGGGCGGGCAACAGCAGCGCGTCGCCCTGGCCCGCGCCCTGGCGGCCAAGCCACGCGTGCTCCTGCTCGACGAACCGCTCAGCAACCTCGACGCGAAACTTCGCGATCAGATGCGTTACGAGCTGCGCGAGTTGCTGCAACGCCTGAAAGTCACCGCCGTCTATGTCACCCACGATCAGGACGACGCCTTCAGCCTGTCGGACATGACGGCCCTGATGTCCAATGGACATATCGTGGAATTCGGCCGCCCGCTCGACATCTACGATATGCCGCGAACCGAATTCGGCGCCGAATTCCTCGGTTTTTCGACCCGCATCGAGGCCAGCGTCGCCGAGATCCGGGACGGCCTCGCCCTGTTGGAGACGCCGATCGGCACGCTGTGGAGCCGCTTCCACGGCACGCTTCCACCGGGCGCCAGGGTCGCGGCCTTCATCCGCCCGGAAGAGCTCCGGGTCGAGGGCGACGAGAGCGCCGCCGGCATATCGGTCACCCTCGACCGGGTCTGCCCGCTCGGCGGCAGCACAGAGTGGATCGGGTCCGCCGGCGCCGTCGCGCTGCGCGGCCGGGTCCAGGCCGGCACGGCTGAAGACGCAATCCTGAAAGGGTCGGCGCCCGGGACCGTGAAAATCTCGGTCGCGCCCATCCGCTGCGTCGCGGTCGCCTGAGCACGCGGCGCAACGCCTGTCCACTGGGGATCAACTGGGGAAACTGGAGAGTGAAGATGATGGCGTATCAAGGATTGAAGACCCTCGGGCGGGCGGTTTCCGCCGCGCTCGTGCTAGGCCTCGCCCTCGGCCTGGCGCCGTCCGCCCGCGCGGAGAGCGTGCAGGAGAAGCTCGACGCACTCGGCAAGCTGACCGGCGCGGAACGGCAGACGTTTCTCGAGGCCAAGGCGATCGAGGACGGCAAGATCGTGGTCTATGCCGCTGACGATCCCAATGTGATGCAGGCCTGGTCCAAGGCCTTCCACGAGAAATACCCGGGGATCGAGGTCGAATACGTCCGTATGAACACGCGCGACATGATGCAGCGCGTGGTCGCCGAATCGAAGGCCGGCCGCCCGGTCGCCTCGCTGCTCGGCGGCGTCACCGCGACCGAGCTGGAATATCTGAAGAGCGAGGGCCTGCTCGCCTCCTATTTCTCGCCCGAGGCGGCCGATTTCGATCCGGCCTACAAGGACGCCGGCGGCCTCTATACCGCCCATTGGGTAATGCCTGAGGTTAATGCCTACAACACCGGCGTGATCACGGCCGACAAGGTCCCGACGACGATCGAAGAGCTGATCACGAGCCCCCTCGGCTCCAGGATCGGCCGCTTGCAGTCGGGTGGGCGCTGGCTTGCCGGCATCGCCGCGGTCTCGGGCAAGGACGCCGCGATCGACGCGGCGAAGAAGCTCGCCCTCTTGAAGCCCCAGCTCTTCAAGAGCAACAGCGACCTGACCAATGCCCTGACCAGCGGGCAGATCGCCGTCGCATCCGACATGCACGCTGGCAACGTCGAAATCGCCAAGTCACGCGGCGCCCCGGTCGATTATGTGGTGCCTGAACCCCTGTTCCTGCTGCCCGCCTATACGGTCTTCCTGAAGGATGCGCCGCAGCCCTATGCCGCGGCCCTGAACTACGACTGGCGCCTGGCCAGGGACGGCGGCCAGGCCCTGTACGCGGAATTCCACCAGTCGGGCCCCCGCAAGGACACGGATTATGCTTTCGCCAGCGTCGTCGCCAAGGCGAAGACCGTGGTCCCGCTGACCTCCGAAGTCCTCGCCGCCATCGGCGACTACGACAAGATCTTCCGCAGCGAAGTGATCGGCCAGTAACGTACCTCAAGGAGCAGCAGTCATGTCAGATGCATCGCTCGACCGCCCCTCGGCGCTCCGGCGCCTGGCCGCCGGGGTCGAACCCTGGCGCGACGGGGTGACTTCGGTCACCGCGCTGCTGCTCCTCTTCCTCGTGGTCGTGCCCCTCGTCCTCCTTGTAATCGGATCGGTCGCGGGGACGGAAGGCGTCACTGTTTCGCGCTACGGCGAAATCTTCGCGAGCGAGCGCACCTATCGCCTGCTGCTGAATTCCGTGATCTATGCCGCGGGGGTCGCAACGATCGCGCTGATCGTCGGCGGCAGCACGGCCTGGCTCATCCAGCGCACCGATGTGCCCGGCAAGGGGCTCTTCGTTTTCCTGGTGCTGGCCCCGGCCTTCATGCCGCCGGTCCTTCTCATCATGAGCTGGATCCTGATGCTCGACGGCAACATCGGCGCGATCAACCGGCTGCTCCAGGGCGTGCTCGGCCTCGACGGCGCGCCGATCGACATCTATTCCCTGGGCGGCATGATCTGGGTCGGCGGGCTTCTCGACGTGCCGCTCGCCTTCCTCTGGCTCTGGCCGGCTTTCGCCGCCATGGACCCCTCCCTGGAAGAAGCCGCAGCCATGTCCCGCGCCGGTCCCTGGCGCAGCCTGCGCACTGTCACCCTGCCCCTGGTCTGGCCGGCCATGGCCGCGGCGTTCCTGATCAGCTTCGTCATGGCGATCGAGGATGTGACGGTGCCCATTCTGGTCGGCCTGCCAGGGCGGGTCGGCGTCTTCGCCACCGACATCTATCTGACCCAGACCCAGATCCCGCCGGATTCGGTGCTGGCCAGCGCCCAATCGGTCATCCTTCTCGTTCTGACCATCGTCATGATGATGGGCTACCGCCGCCTGATGCGGAAATCCGAGCGCTTCGCGGTCGTCCGCGGCAAGGGCTACCGGCCGGCACCGGTGCCGCTCGGTCGCGCCCGTCCGTTTGCCACCGTCTATCTGGCACTGCTCGCTCTGGTCTCCGTCGGGCTGCCCTTCCTGATCCTAATCTGGACGTCGCTGAGCCCCTTCCTGCAGGTGCCGTCGATCGCCGGCCTGTCGCGTCTTTCGTTCC
>JAQVKV010000005.1 GCA_028694545.1 Zavarzinia sp.
CACCAGCGCGGCGCCCCGGCAGGTGGCCCGCAGGCGGCGGAGCGCTTCCGCCATCAGGGCCGAGCCGATCCCCTGGCGATGTTTCGATGGCAGGACGGCAAGCGGGCCGATCAGGCCCCATCCGTCCTGTGTCCCGATCCGTGCCGCCGAGGCGGCCAGATAGCCGATCACCTCGCCATCCTCCTCGGCGACCAGCGAGAGGGTGAGGGCGTCGGCCGCGCGCAACCTGTCGACGATGGCGGCTTCGGTTCCGGTGGATTGCGCCAGCAGGCGGAGGGCTTCCGTGACAACCCGGCTGATCGCCGGGATGTCGCCGGCGGTTTCATCGCGGATCTGCATGTCAGGCCTCTTGGGTGTTGCATGGCGCGTGGCCGGTGACCATGGCTTGCGGCGTATGGGGTTCAAGTCGTGAAACGATCATGGAAATCTCTTGTGGCGGACGTGAGAAAATACCCCGGGCACGCCTGCGCCCGGCGGTTCTGAAGTCTCAAGGCTCACCGATATTCGGAGAGCCTTATCGCACAAGCCTTGACATTCGGTCTCCAGTGACCCGGAAGCGAAGAGGTTCGCCGCCTCCCGATACTAGGGGGCGCCGTGCGCGCCCGGCAATCGGAAAGCAGCGGTTCGCGGTTTGTCCGGGCCTTGCGTTCAGACGGGCGGAAGCGCCGCCTCGATCTCGATCGTGAGGTGGGACAGGCCGGCGATGCCGGCGAGCCTCGCCTTGTAATGTGACGGCTTCCGTGGCGCCGGCGAGACCAGCGCGACGATGGCGGCGTGGTGGCCGGGCCCGACCTGCCAGACATGCAGGTCGGTGATCCTGTCGCCGTCGTTCTCGATCGCGGCGCGAATCCGCTCCGGCAGGTCCCCGTTGTCCGGGGTCCGGTCCAGCAGCACGGCGCCCGCGTCGCGTATCAGGCCCCACGACCAGCGGGCGATGACCACGGCCCCCACGATCCCCATGACCGGATCCGCCCACAGCCAGCCATAGGCGCGTCCGAGCAGCAGGGCGACGACAGCGAGAACCGACGTCAGCGCGTCGGCCAGGACATGGGCATAGGCGGCCCGGAGGTTGTTGTCCCGGCCATGGGGCCGGTGATCATGTTCATGATGCCCATGTTCATGATGCTCATGCTCATGGTGCCCGTGATGATGCCCGTGCCCGTCGTTCAGCAGCCAGGCGCTGACCAGATTGACGACAAGGCCGACGACGGCGACCGCGATCGCCTGCTCGAAGCGGATCGGCGTCGGATCGGCGAGGCGCAGCACACTCTCCCCGCCGATCAGCAGCGCGATCAGGGCGAGCACGATCGCGCTGGCGAAACCGCCCAGGTCGCCAAGCTTGCCGGTGCCGAAGGTAAAGCGCGGATCTCGTGCGTGCCGCCTCGCATAGAGATAGGCAAGGGCGGCGATCAGCATGGCGCCCGCGTGCGTGGACATGTGCCAGCCGTCGGCGACCAGTGCCATCGAGCCATAGACTGTGCCGGCCGCGACCTCGACCACCATCATGGTCGCGGTCAGGGCGATGACCAGCCAGACCCTTCGTTCGTTGCGGCGATGGTCGCCGCCGAGGAAATCATGCTGGTGCGTGGAAGAGGTGATGCTGTCCATGGCCATGCTCGCCGCTCCTGCCGTGACTATTTCAGATAGGTCCGGATGACACCGATAAGCTCCTCCCCGCCCTGGCGGCGGTCGGCGGCCGTCTTGGCCTGCAGGACATGCTCCTCGAGATGATCCGCCATCACTTCCGCCATGAGGCCGTTCATCGCGCCCCGCACGGAGGCGAGCTGGCGCAGCACTTCGGCGCAGGGTTTTTCCGTTTCGAGTGCGCGCTCGATCCCCTCGACCTGGCCCTTGAGGCGGCGGACGCGCGCGATCAGCTTCTCCTTGTCGCGGATGGTATGGGCCATGGGGGACTCGTTCAAAATATAATATAGGGGGGTATATTATAGGGCGCGCGGCGAAGAAGAGGAAGAGGCGTTCGCCCGGCTGTCGCCCAAGAAAAAAGGCGCCGTGCCTGCCGGCACGGCGCCCTTGTCCGGTGCTGGACGCGGGGTCTAGAGGTCCAGCACCAGAGTTTCGCCCGGGGCCCCGCGCGAGACACAGGTCATGATCTCGTGGCCGGCCGCCTTTTCCTCGGGGGTGAGGGCACTGTCGCGGTGGTCGATGGCGCCGGACAGGACCTTGCAGCGGCAGGTGCCGCAGACGCCCTGGCGGCACAGGGTCTCGGTCGGCAGGCGCAGGGCTTCCATCGCCTCGACGATGCTCTGCCCGGCGGCGACGTCGATCACCCGGCGGCTGCGCGCCAGTTCCACCCGGAAGGCTTCCGACGGGCCGGCGACCGGGGCGAAATCCTCGGAGAAGACGGCATCCGCGGGCCAGCCGAGCGTCGCGGCCTCGCCCTTCAGCCAGGTCATGAAGCCGCCCGGGCCGCACAGGTACAATTGGTCGCCGGCGGCGGGACCGGCGAGGTCACGGGCCGGGGTCAGGCGCTGGCCGGCCTCGCCGTCGTCGAGATGGATCACCACGTGGCCGGCGAAGGGGGCCTTGCCGAACCAGTAGGCGAAGGGCACTTCGGCGGCGTTCCGCGCACAGATGTGCAGGGTGAAGGGGCGGCCGTCCGCCGCCAGCGCTTCCGCCATGGACAGCAAGGGCGTGATGCCGATGCCGCCGGCAACCAGCACCACATGGCCGTTTCCGGCGCGCAGGGGAAAATGGTTGCGCGGCCGGCCGATCTCGATCGCGGCCCCGGCGACGAGACGGCGATAGGCCGCCAGCGAACCGCCACGCCCGGCCTCGTCCCGCTTGATCGCGATGCGATAGGCGGCGGCGGCGCCCGGGCGCCCGATCAGCGAGTACTGGCGGACCAGATCGTCGCCGAGACGCAGGTCGATATGCGCGCCGGCCTCGAAGGGGGGCAGGGCGCCACCGTCGGCCGCCTCGAGCACGAAGCTGGCGATGGTCGGCGTCAGGACCTCGACCTCGGCGACGCGGGCGGCGATCCAGGGGCTCGGCGCCGGGGGCGCGTCGAAACGCTTCACGCTGCCGCCGATGCCGCGCCAGAACAGGCCGCGCGGCTCCAGCCCCCGGGCGGCGGCGTCCCAGCCCGCTTCCAGCCGGTAGAAGGGAAGCTGCGGGTAGAGGTGATGGATCAGATGCGCGCTTTGACCCAGCATCAGGAAGCGGGTGAGGGGGTGGCGCGTGATCATGGCGGTCGCATGCAGCGGCCGGTCGCGCTGCTCGACCTCGGGCGGGTGCTGGATATGGGCGAAGAGATAGGCCGTGATCAGCAGGCCGAAACGCATCGGCAGCAGCCACAGGATCATCCACTCGTAGGCATAGTGCGAGGCGATCCAGGCAACGTGCCAGGCGGCATAGGCGACGAAGCCGAGCACGAAACGCGCGTTCTGGCTGGACGGCCAGCGGTTGAAACGGCGCACGTACCAAAGGAACCACACGACGTCGATGAACATCATGATCGCGGGTGCAGACCATTTCGGCGCGATCACCAGGATGTCGTCCGGATCGTCGTGCTTCTCGCCCGTGTGCTTGTGGTGTTCGAGGTGCAGGAAGCGGTACACAGCGACCTCCATCCCCGGGAGCAGGAACTGCCCGCCCAGGGTGCCGATCACCTCGTTCAGCAGGGGGCTGCGAGAAATCGCGCGATGGGTGCCGTCGTGCAGCACGGTGAAGGAGGCATAGAAGATCGGCGCGGCCAGCGCGACGGAGGCCCAGGCCGGGATCAACTCGTCCAGCCAGGCCAGCGAAACCAGCGCGAAAGCCAGGACACAGCCGGCCAGCAGGCCGAGTGTCGGCACCGGAAACAGCGGCAGACGGTGCAGCGCGGTCAGATCCGTCTCGCCCCGCAACCGGCCGACCAGCGACCAGTCGCCTTCCATCGTGACCATGTGAAATCCCTCCCCTTGCGCGCCCTTCATGGAGCGTCGATCGGGAAGGTATCGGAAATTACGGTGTTATAACAGTGTTATTTTGGTGGGGCGGGCGGAAATCCACAGGAGATCAGCAGATCGAAGGCACGCATGAAGCGGGCTTCGTGGTCGTCGTCGGCCGGATAGGTGCCGGACAATTCAAAGGACAGCATGCCGTGGGCGGCGGCCCAGAGCATGTCGCCGAATTCGAATCCGTCGAGTTCGGCGCGCAGGAGCCCTTGCGCCTTCGCCTCGTCGATGGCGACGCGATAGGCGGCATAGGAGGGCAGGTCGCGCATGGCCACGACGAGGGAGTTGCCGCGTCGCGTCAGCAACTCGAAAGCGGCGGGATGTTCGAGGGCGAAGCGGCGGTAGGCGCTGCCGAAGTTGCGCAGCCGGTCGAGCGGTGTCGGCCCCGTATCCCCGCTCAGGATATAGGTGTTCATGAGCCCGGTCGCCGCCCGCGCCAGCGCCTTGTAAAGCCCGGGCATGCCGCCGAACAGCGAATAGATCGCCATGGTCGATACGCCACATTGCTTGGCAAGCGAGCGCGCGCTGAGGGCTTCCAGCCCGTTTTCACCAATGAAGGCGAGCGCCGCCTCGACCACGGCCTCGCGCCGGGCCGCGGTTTCCGCATTGGGGGGAACGGGCGCCGTCACCGGAGCTTCCTCGTCCCGCCGGTATCGATCGATGTGGTCGCCTTGATCATGTCGGCCCGCTTATAAGCCATGGGCGGCGCCACTGGCCAGTGGCGACTGCGGGGCGTCAACGCGGCACCTTCACCAGATCGGCGGGGAAGGGCACGGCGAAATGGTTCAGCACGGCGATCAGGGTCTCGTCGAACAGGCGGTCCGCCATTTCGCGACCGCCGATCAGCTGGCGCAATTCGAGGCTGACCACGCCATGCATGGTCGCCCACATGGCGCGCATGACGAAATCCGCCTCCTCCGCGCTCATGCCGGGCTTGCATTCCATCAGGGTGTGGCGCATGGGCCGCGTGGTGTTCCAGGCGTGGCGCCGGCTCTCGGCCGAGGGCGAGAAGCCGGTGGCGGCATCGCCGAACATCACGGCGTAGCGATCCGGCCAGTCCAGCGCATAGGTGCGATAGGAGCGGGCCAGCGCGAGCAGCCGTTCCTGCGGCGACGCGATCGCCGTGATCTCCGGCGCGAAGACTTCGAGGCCGTCGAACGCATCGAGATAGAGCGCCTCGAGCAGCCCCTCCTTGCCACCGAACAGGGTATAGACCGCCTTGGTCGAGACATTCACCCGTTCCGCCAGCCGACGCAGGGTGAGCGCGCCGAGACCATCCTCCGAGATGATCCGGGCGGCGGCCGACAACAGCGCCGCGCGCAGATCCTGCCGCATCTCGGCCCGCTGCTGGCGGGCATCGAAAACCGCCATGATCTCTCCTTGCGCGCTTGAGGTAACGATGTTTCCTATGGTAACAACGTTTCCATCCGCGCACAACCACTCGACCAGAACCAGTCAAGCGCCAGGAGAGGAAGCATGATCATCGATCGTACCGACGGTATCGCCGAAGGGCTGCGCCGCCGTCTTGCCCTGCCGGCCATCGCCGCGCCTCTGTTCATCATTTCCAACCCCGATCTGGTGATCGCGCAGTGCAAGGCCGGCATCGTCGGTTCCTTTCCGGCGCTGAACGCCCGGCCGGCGGCCCAGCTCGACGAATGGCTGCACCGGATCACCGAGGAACTGGCGGCCTGGGACCGCGACCATCCGGAGGCGCCCTCGGCCCCCTTCGCGGTCAACCAGATCGTGCATCGCTCCAACGACCGGCTGGAGCACGATGTCGAGCTGTGCGTGAAATACAAGGTGCCGGTGGTCATCACCTCGCTTGGCGCGCGGGAAGACGTCTTCGCCGCGATCCACTCTTATGGCGGCGTCGTGATGCATGACGTCATCAACCAGCTCTTCGCCCACAAGGCGATCGAGAAGGGCGCGGACGGGCTGATCGCGGTCGCCGCCGGCGCGGGCGGCCATGCCGGCCAGCTCTCGCCCTTCGCCCTGGTGCAGGAAATCCGCGCCTGGTTCGACGGGCCGCTGGCGCTCTCGGGCTCGATCGCCAAGGGCGACGCCATCCTGGCGGCCCAGGCGATGGGGGCCGATTTCGCCTATATCGGCTCCGCCTTCATCGCGACGCAGGAAGCCAATGCCGCCGAAAACTACAAGCAGGCGATCGTCGACTGCGGGGGCGAGGACATCGTCTACACGAACCTCTTCACCGGCGTGCACGGCAACTACTTGCGTCCCTCGATCGTCAATGCCGGGCTCGATCCCGACAACCTGCCGGTCTCGGACCCCAGCAAGATGAACTTCGGTTCAGGCGGCAACACGGGCGCCAAGGCATGGCGCGACATCTGGGGCTGTGGCCAGGGCATCGGCGCGGTCGACGCGGTCATGCCGGCGGGCGAGCTGGTCGCGCGCCTGCGCGCCGAATATGACGCGGCCCTGGCCCGCCTGAACGGCAAGGCGGCGGTCTCGCGCGCCCGCGCGGCCTGAGGCTCGGTTTCCCCCTCGCCCCGGCCCTCTCCCCCAAGGGGGCGAGGGAGTCGATGACGTGCTCGGTAGGCCCCCTCGCCCCCTTCAGGGGGAGAGGGCCGGGGTGAGGGGGGCTTCCGGGTGGGATTGACGCCCGCCCGCCCCGTGCCATCCTTCCCCCGCAAAACCGAAGCGAGGGAAGAGAATTGTCACAGGAAGCCGCCGTTCTGTTCGATCTCGATGCCGAGGGCATCGCCACCATCACCCTGAACCGGCCGGCGGTGCGGAATCCGATTTCCGATGCCGAGGTGATCGAGGCGCTGCTCGACGTGCTTGGCCGGATCGAGGCGGACATGAACGTCCGCGTCGCCATCCTGACCGGGGCCGGCAGTGCCTTTTCCTCGGGCGGCAACCTGAAATCCATGGGCGAGGCCGGCGGCCTGAACGATCCCCTGCCGGCGCAGACGCGGCGCAACTATCGTCACGGCATCCAGCGCCTGCCGCTGGCCTTCGAGGCGCTGGAAGTCCCGGTCGTCGCCGCCGTGAACGGGCCCGCCATCGGTGCCGGCTGCGACCTTGCCTGCATGTGCGACCTGCGCATCGCGGGCGAGAGTGCGCGTTTCGCCGAAAGCTTCGTCAAGGTGGGGCTCATCCCCGGTGATGGCGGCGCCTGGCTGCTGCCCCGGGTCGTCGGCTTTTCCAAGGCTTGCGAGATGGCGCTGACCGGCGATGCGATCGACGCGGCGGAGGCGCTCGCCTGCGGCCTCGTCTCCAGCGTGGTGCCGGATGGTGACCTGCTGGACGCGGCCGGCGCCCTGGCACGGCGCATCGCCGCCAATCCACCCCATGTGGTGCGCATGACGAAGCGCCTGCTGCGCCTCGCCTGGCGCGGTGACCTCGGCAGCGTGCTCGATACCTCGGCGGCGATGCAGGCTTCCGCCCACGCGACCGAGGATCACAAGGAGGCGGTCGCCGCCATGCTGGCCAAGCGAAAGCCTGTCTTCACCGGACGCTGATTTTTTCGCGGGCCTGTCGGCGGAGACATGTCCGCGCCGTCCTCGGGACAGGAAGGGGAAACCATGCTCTACGCCATTCTCTGCTATCACGAGGAAGATGTCGTCTGGTCCTGGAGCGCGGAACAGGAAGCGGCGGTCATGACGCGCCTCGCCGAAGTGCAGGCGCCCATGATCGCATCGGGCAAGATGGGCCCCTCGCTGCGCCTGATGCCGACGACGACGGCGACCACATTGCGCAAGACGAAGGACGCGCCCCTCGTCATCGACGGGCCCTTCGCCGAGACCAAGGAGCAATTGCTCGGCTTCTATGTGGTCGAGGTCGCGGATCTCGAGGAGGCGCTGGCGATCGCGCGCGACCTCGCCGCCGCCAATCCGGGCGGCGCCTATGAACTGCGCCCCGTCGCGCTCTACAATCCCGACCAGCGGCCGGGCCTGGCGCCGTGACCGATCCGGCCTGGATCGAGAATGCCCTGGTCGGCGCGCGGCCCCGGGTGGTCGGCGCCCTGCTGCGCTATTTCCGCGATCTCGATCTTGCCGAGGAGGGCTTCCAGGACGCCTGCCTGCGCGCCCTTCGCCACTGGCCGAACAAGGGGCCGCCGCGCGATCCCGTCGCCTGGCTGATCATGGTCGGGCGCAACGCCGGCGTCGACGGTGTGCGGCGGCGGGCCCGCAACGCCCCCCCCCTGCCGGACGAGGCCGTGCTCTCCGATCTCGACGACGTCGAGGCCCCGCTCGCCGAACGGCTGGATGATTCCCATTATCAGGACGACGTGCTGCGCCTGCTCTTCGTCTGCTGCCATCCGGACCTGCCGCAGACCCAGCAGGTGGCGCTGGCGTTGCGCATCGTCGCCGGGCTGACGGTGGCGCAGATCGCCCGCGCCTTCCTCGTGTCCGAAACCGCTATGGAACAGCGGATCACCAGGGCCAAGGCACGGGTGGCACGGGGCACGGTCCCCTTCGAGGCGCCGGACGCGGCGGAACGGGAACGCCGCCTCGCCACCGTTTCGGCCATGATCTATCTGATCTTCAACGAAGGCTATTCGGCCGGCGACGGCGCCTATCGCACCCGCCTGTGCGATGATGCGATCCGTCTTGGCCGGCTGTTGCAACGGCTCTTCCCGGCGGAACCGGAGGTCATGGGCCTGACCGCCCTCATGTTGCTGCAGCACGCGCGCCATCCCGCCCGGTTCGATGCGGCGGGGCGCATCGTCCTGCTTGAGGAGCAGGACCGGACGCGCTGGAACCGCAAGCTGATCGCCGAGGGGCTGGCCCTCGTCGAAAAGGCGCTGCGCCACCGGGCCTCCGGCCCCTATCAGATACAGGCCGCCATCGCCGCCCTGCACGATCGGGCCGAAACGGCGGAAGCGACGGACTGGGCCCAGATCGACCTGCTCTATGGCGTGCTCGAATGGCTATCGCCTTCGCCCGTGGTCACGCTGAACCGGGCCGTCGCCGTCTCGAAATCGCGCGGGGCGGAAGCGGCGCTTGCCATGATCGAGCCGCTGGGCGAGGCACTCGCCGGCTATTTCCATTTCCATGGCGTGCGTGGCGCCCTGCTCTGGCAATGCGGCCGGCGCGCCCAGGCGCGCACGGCGTTCGACAAGGCGATCGCCCTCGCCAATACCGCGGCGGAAGCGGACCACATCCGCGACCATCTGGACCGCCTGATGGCCGAGGCGGCGCGGGAAGGGCGGGGCTGAAAAACTTACGCGGCCCTGTCGGCTGGTGGCCGGCCGCGACGTCCTCGGAAGACAACGTCGAAGGGAGATGGCGATGAACGACGAGAACAAGACGGATGTCGAGGTGAAGGGCGGGATGGTGCCTTATCTGACCGTGGAGGGCGCCCTCGCGGCGGCGGCTTTCTATGTCCGAGCCTTCGGAGCCACCATCGCCGCCGCCATCCCGGCGGACGAGAAGGGGCGGACCATGCATGTCCATCTCCATGTCAACGGCAGCTCGCTGATGATGTCCGATTTCTATCCCGAGCACGGCCATCCGGCGGTGGCGCCGCAGGGGTATGAACTCGCGCTGCAGGTGGACGATATCGATGTCTGGTGGGCGCGGGCGGTGGCTGCCGGGGCGATCCCTGTCGTGCCCGTGCAGGAGATGTTCTGGGGCGCGCGCTATGGCCGCCTGCGCGATCCCTTCGGTGTTGCGTGGTCGATGAACCAGCCGATCGTGAAGGCGGGGGCGTGATGGGCACGGACGACCGCATCCTCACCCTCGATCTGCCGCTGAAGGCGCCGCGCGCCGCGATCTATCGCTGCCTCACCGAGCCTGGTCTGTTGCAGCAATGGTTCGCGCCACGCCCGCACAGGGTCACGCAGGCCGAACTCGACGTTGCCCCCGGTGGTGGCGCCCATATCGTCATGCGCCTCGACGACGGGCAGGAAATGCCCCTCTGGCACACCTATCTCGAAGTGGTGCGGAACGAGCGGCTGGTCTTCACCGACGCCTATCGTTGCGCGTGGGAGCCGTCGGAGAGGCCCTTCATGACCGTCATCATCACGCTGGCGGACGAGGGGGCGGGTACGCGCTATATCGCCCGTGCCTGCCATTGGTCCGTCGAGGATCGGAAAGCTCATGAAGCCATGGGCTTCCACGAAGGTTGGGGGATCTGTGCCCGCCAGCTCGAGGAACTGGCCGCCGGCCTGTGACGGGCCGGCGGCGTGCTCTCAGGCCGCCTTCGCCAGAGCAGGGCCCCAAACCTCGACATAGTCGCGGCGCTCGATCCGGCGGTGGGCGCGATGCCGGACCAGGGCTTCCAGCCCGGTCTCGGCCAGCAGGGCATCAACCGGGATCCGGGCGGCCGGCGCCAGACGATCGTAGGCGTCGGTCACGCGCTGCACCATCCACAGCGCGTAGTGGCGCATGGCCTGGGGGTGCGCCACGCCCCGGATCACCGGCGCGATGGAGCCGAGGCTGCCGCGCTTGCCGCGCGGGAAGATCAGGGCGCCTTCGTCGACGGCGTTGCCGGCAAGCCAGCCGTTGACCGCGTCGATGGTCGCGACCACTTCCGGCAGGTAATCCCGGGCGATCAGGCGCAGCAGGGCCTTCAGCGTCTCGGGGATCTCGTCGCCGGCGAGGAAGTCGGGGGCAAGGCCGGGGAATTCCGGCGTATCGACCTCGATGGTGTTCATGCGCTCGACCCAGCGCTGAAGACGATCGGCATGGCGCGCCATCAGGAAGGCCGGATAGGGATCGCGCCCGAGGTGGGCATAGAGCGGCCCCATCAGGCCATAGTCGCCGATCGAGGGACGACCGCCGAAGAGATAGGGGTGGCGCAGGAAATGCTCGTCCAGCACCGCCAGCAAATCCATGTACTGCGCCTCGACGACGGGGATCGTCTCCGTCGTGATGCCGATGCCGGGCAGGTAACCCGACAGGTGCTGCATCGGCCCCGCCGCCATCACCCGCGCCTCCTCGATGTCGGCTTGCGCATTGAACATGCGGCCGATGTTGCCGGCGAGGAAGCGGCCGTTCTCCTCGAGGAAATTCCAGCGGTAGTGCATGGCCTGGCGCACCAGACCCTCGTCGCCGTAAAGCTCGATGATCAGGGCGGCGATCGCCTGGCGCGGGCTTGCCGGGTAACAGGTCAGGACGTCCGGCTCCCGGCTCTCGATGAAGTCGACGATCTCGGTCGTGTCCTGCACCAGGGTGCCGTCCGGCGCCTCCAGCACCGGCAGCCAGAAGCGGCCGATCTTCGCCAGGATCTCGGAAGTATAGCGCGGATCGCTGGGCAGACGTTCGCGGAAAGGCAAGCCGGACTTCCGCATGAAGGCGCGCGACTTGCCGGTATAGAGCGAGACCGGCGCGCCATAGAGGATATAGGGCGTCGTGCTCATTTCGTGTTCCCTCCGGTCACGATGGTGCGGGCATTCTCGGCGAAGGTCTTCGCGCCTTCGCCACCCTTCAGCAGGGCGGAAATATCGACCGGCACCTTCACGCCGTGTTCGACCGCCGGGCGTGCCTCGATCGCGGCGAGCCAGCGTTGCAGGGCCGGCAGGTCGTCGATGGCGACGCCGGACCAGGGATGGGTGCGCACCCAGCAGAAATTGGCGATGTCGGCGATCGAATAGTCGCCCGCCAGATATTCGTGATCCTTCAGGCGCGTATCCAGCACGGTCAGCAGGCGCTTCGTCTCCTGCTGGTAGCGATCGATGGCGACCTGGATCTTTTCCGGCATGTAACGATAGAAGACATTGGCCTGTCCCATCATGGGGCCGACGCCGCCCATCTGGAACATCAGCCACTGGATGACGGTGGACCGGCCACGGACATCCGTCGGCAGCAGGCGGCCGGTCTTCTCGGCGAGATAGATCATGAGCGCGCCGGATTCGAAGACGGCGAAATCGCCCTCGTCCCGGTCGACGATCGCGGGGATGCGGCCGTTCGGGTTGATCGCCAGGAATTCCGGCGTCTTCTGTTCCCCGGCCATGATGTTCACCGGGTGCACCTCGTAGGGCAGGCCCAGTTCCTCGAGGGTGACGGAGGCTTTCCAGCCGTTCGGCGTGGGCGCCGTGTAGAGATCGATCATGGAGCGTTTCCTTGTGGCTCGTCAGGCGGCGAGAATGGCGATGGCGTCGGGGCCGAGCACGGGGGCGAGGCGTGCTTCCGCGGACTCGTCCAGCGCGGCGAAGGCCTGGCGCAGCGCGCCAAGGCATTTGAGCTGGTACTTGAACACGGGCTGCCGGTGCACGGTGCCGAGCAGGGGGGCTTCCAGCTCCGCCGCGCCCGCCGCGATCGCTTGCGCATTGGCGGCGAGGAAAGGCAGGTAGACGTCGGCCGCGAAGCGGGCGAGGGCGACGATCGTGTCGTCCGTCTCGGCCGGTTGCGTCATCCATTCGCCGTCGAGGCCCGAGGCATCGTCGACGATCATCAGCCAGCGCCAGGTCAGCGGCGCGTCGCGGCGCATGATGGCGCAGGGGGTGGGGTCGACCGCGAGCTGGGACAATTGTCCGAACAGGCCGAAATCGGCGAGTGACGGCCGGCTGCCGAACAGGAAGGCCCGGTCCGGTACCATCGTCTCCAGGATTTCCAGCATGCGGGCATAGGTGGCCGCCAGTTGCGGCGCGTGTTCGGCGCCGCAGCCGACGAGATGCATGCGTCCCACCTGCCGCTCGCGGAAATGGGCGGTGCCCGCCTCGATCGCTGCCCTGCCATGGCCGCGTACCCGGTCATAGACGATCGCCTCGCTCATCACGCTCTGGTCGATCGGGGCGGTCCAGCGGTAATGGAACATGACCTTGGTCAGCCACTCGTCGGCGAAATCCTCGATCAGCAAGCACAGGAAGCGTGCCACCGGGTCCTCCGGCAGCAGGGCGCGCTGGGCCGGCGCCTCCTTGTCGAAAGCGAGCAGCAGGGGTGTCGAGTCATTGGCCAGGCTGCCGTCCGGGAATTCCACGACGGGAATGACGGCGGGCTTGACGCGCTCCATCACGTGCAGGTGTTCGAGGCCCATCTGGACCCAGCCGTGCGGCAGGCGCAGCCAGCGTAACGCCGCCCGGACCTTCATCGAATAGGGCGAGGCCAGCGCCCCGTAGATCTTCAGCATGTTTCTCCCCTCGTTGCTTCTTGGTTTCTTCTGATCGGGACCGCGCTCACCCTCCGGGTGGTGGCGGTGTGGTCAGGCTGCGGAACAGGGCGCGGCAGGTCGCCGTGGTCGCGGCGATGAAGCCTTCCCGGTCGAACTGGTCCGGATTCTCGAGCTTCCAGGTGGCCAGCATGGCGACGGTGACCTGCAGGGCGAGGCCGATGGCGAAGCCGCGCCGGGTCGGCGCCAGCCGGGCGAGGTGGCGGTGCATCTCGGCGACCAATGTACTCATGCCGGGATAGTTCAGCGCGCGAGAGACCTGCAGGATGTCGAAGCCCGGGCGCGAGGTGAACTGGCGCAGGAAGCGCAGATAGGCGATGCCCTCGTCCCCTTCGCCAACCTCGTCGATCAGGGGATCGACCATGGCGCGCAGGCAGGTGTCGAGGCTGGCCCTCGGCCGGGCGAGGCCGCGCGGGTTGACGATCGCCATGCGCCGGTCGTCGATCGGCCGCAGGTATTGGTGCAGGATCGCCTGATACAGGCCCTCGCGCGAGCCGAAGTGATATTGCAGGGCGGTTTGGTTGCGCTGGCCCGCCGCGTCCAGGATCTCGGCTGTGCGCACGCCCTCGAAACCGCGCTCGCCGAAGAGCCGGAGGGCGCTCGCCATGATCGCCTCGCGGCCGGAAACCGGGGCCGACGGCGCGGCTTTCGCCTTCGCCGCGCGGGGTGCCCGTTCCTTCCGGGGCGCTGTCGCCGCCGCCTTCGCCGAACCGCTCATGGATTTTCCGATCAGGCCTTCTGACAGTTTCTTCAATAATGGAAGACATTATTCCCTTCAAGGCAAACCTGCGCGGAGCAATGATCTGCGCTTGCGTAAATTGATGGCCTCCATTAATGTCTCCGATTAACGAAGGGTGCGCAAAGCGCCCGCGACGCCGGGGGAGAGGCGCATGGGGCAGGAAACACGATGGCGGGCCTTCGTCGGGGCCCTGGGCGGATGCGCCCTGATTCCAATGGCGGCGGCGGCCTATGAGGCGGAGCTGGGCGAAGTCAGCCTGTCGGTGGTCACATCGCTCAGCATCGGCGCGCAGATGCGCATGGAAGCGCAGGACCCGCGCAATATCTGCGTCGCCAACGGCGGCGAATATCCGACGATCAGCTGCAACATCGACGACGGCAACCTGAATTTCGAACAGTACGACGTTGTGTCGACGCCCCTGCGCGCCAGTTCGGAACTGACCGCGCAATGGCGCGACTTTGGCCTCTACATCCGGGGCACGGCACTCTATGACGCCCTGCTCGATCATAATGATCTCGCCGCCAACGGCTCGCCGGCGCGGGACTACAGCGGTGAACTGTCGCCCCGGGCGCGGGATGCGGCGGCACGGTCGCTCGAATTGCAGGACGCCTACCTGCGGGGCAATTTTCGTCTGTTCGGCAACCGGCTGAGTGTTCGTCTCGGCCAGCAGACGATCATCTGGGGGGAAGCCCTGGTGACCCAGAACGGCATCAACGTCATCAATCCGCTCGACGTCTCGAAGATCCGCGTGCCCGGCGCCGAACTGCGCGATGCCCTGGTGCCGGTGCCGGCGCTGTGGGCGAGCTACAATCTGGGTGACGGCCTGTCGATGGAGGGCTTTTACCAGTTCAAGTTCAGGCCCTTGAAGACCGAGGTGCCGGGCACCTTCTTCGCGACGACGGATTTCGCGGGCGAGGGCGGGCGCGGCATCGGTGTTGGCGGCGACTATGACGAGATGGGGGCCGATACCACCCTGGTCTCGATCCGCCGCGTCGACGACGAGGATCCGGACGAGGCATGGGAGAACTATGGCGTTGCACTGCGCTATTATTCGCCCGCGCTGAACGATACCGAATTCGGCTTCTACTACGTCCACTATACCAGCCGCGTGCCGGTGCCGGTGGTCAAGGCTCCGCCGGCGGGGGAATACGAAACCCTGCCGCCCGGCGTCGCCACCCTGCTCGGTCCCTTCATCCCGCCGGAAGGTGTCGCCAATGGTGGTTCGGCGCTTCAGGGCGTGATCACCCAGGTGCCGGGTCTGAACCCGCTCGAACCCCTGCAGGAGAACGCGCGCAACAGCGAATTCATCCTGACCTATCCGACCGGGATCGACGCCTTCGGCATCAGCTTCAACACCAAGGTCGAGGCGACGGGCACGGCTCTGAACGGCGAAGTCTCGTTCAAGACCAATGTGCCCGCCAATATCGACGAGACGACCTGGATCAGCGACTTCATCAATGGCCTCTCGGAACTCCCGCTGGCGGGGCCGACCCAGCTGGGCACCAATACCTACCGCCCGGGCATGATCTCGACCATCGGGCGCCGCCACGACGTTCTGACCTTCATCCTGCGTACAACCCAGGCTTTCGCGGAGAGCGACTTCATCACCCGCATGCTGGGCGCGGCCGGCGTCACCTGGGTGATGGAAGGCGGCTTGATCCATGTCGATATTCCGGATGCGAGCGTGCTCGCCTATGACGCGCCTGGGACCTATCGGACACCCGGCACCGGATACGAACAGGATGGACTGCGTTACAAGGAAGAATACGCCACAGCCTGGTCGGGTGGCCTCACCACCGTGCTGCAGGCCCTCTATCCCGATATCGCGCCCAACCTGAACATGACGGCGGGGCTTGCCCATACCATCGGCCTGGGCGGCAACACGCCGCTCGCCGGTGGTTACACCGAGCATGTCAACAGCCTGAACCTCTATGTCCAGTTCGACTACATGATCGACTGGCGGCTTCAGCTCAATTACGCGCTCTCCTTCGGGGGCGGGCGCCAGAATATCACGTCCGACCGCGATTTCGTCGGCGTGTCCCTCAGTTACCAGTTCTGACAACGCGAGGACGAACGCCATGAAATTCCTGCTGGCCGGCGCCGTCGCCACCGTGCTCTCCGCCTCCATCGCCATGGCGGCGGGTGGCCCCGAACGCCTGGGGCGCGACCTGACCCCGCTCGGCGCCATCAAGGCCGGAAATTCGGACGGATCCATTCCCCCCTGGGACGGCGGCATCACCACGCCGCCCGCCGGCTATGTCGCGGGCGGGCCG
>JAQVKV010000414.1 GCA_028694545.1 Zavarzinia sp.
CCGAGTGCCCGCTCTGCGGCGAGGCGTTCCCGCGCGAAGACGACGAAGCCGGTGATGGGGGCGGTGCCGCGCCGCTCTCGGGCTTCATGATGACCGAGATCGACCTGCTGAAGCGTTCTAGCTTCGCGTGGGTCGACCTCTACGGCACGGACGACGCGCTGATGGCTACGTGCTTCGCAGCCTGGGGCGGCATCTTCTGGCTGGACGGGGTCTGGTACGCCATCGGCGGGGCGAAGGGCGAACGCCCGCATCTGCTCGGCGTGGGCGAGCGCACGGTCTGCCTCGCGCAGGCCGACGACTGGCTGAACACCCACGAGACCGACGAGAGCGCCTTCAAGACCCGTTCCTGGCTCCGCCAGCCGCCAACCGAGAAGCAGCTGCAGTACCTGCCGCCCGAATGCCGCCACGACTTCGGCCTGACGCGCTACCGCGCCTCGGCGCTGATGACCTTCGGCTTCAACAAGCGCGCCATCCGCCAGCTGATCGACACGGCTGCCTCTCCCGAACGGAGGGCGGCATGACCCATGACCACCTCCACCCCAATCACGGCCGCCGACCAGCGGCGGCTCTGGCATCCGCGTGGAACGCTCTGTGCTGTCTGCCGGCAACCCACCCGTGGGTTTGGCTGGTTCGATCCGCACCGGTCGAAGCAGCCCCGGCCTTCGGTCTGGTTCTGCTCGATGCCCTGCCAGTCCTTCTGGACGCGCTTGGCGCGGGAGAGTTTTGCCATGGTTGACCTGACCGAGGAGGAGCGCGCCGCGATCGCCGCCACCATGAAGCGCGTGGCGCTGCTGATGGACGAGATCGGCTGGGCCACTCCGCTTGCGGCTCTGACCGAGGCGCAGGTGCGCGCGCTGATCGAGGAAGCCGTCGAGGGCTTCCGCGAGGCCATGTCCGACATCGCCCGGGCGCAGACGCCGGAGGTGCCGTTTTGACCCTCGATTACAATCATCGGCCCAGTTTCGCGGAGCAGGTCAACGCCGCCGTCGATCAGGCCCTGACCGCTGATCAGGCCATGCGGCCGCCCCGCGACTATCTGGGCGGCTCGCGCCTCGGCCATGCCTGCGAGCGGGCGCTGCAGTTCGAGTTCACTGCGACGCCGAAGGACGAGGGCCAGGACTTCAGCGGCCAGTCGCTGCGCATTTTCGCCATCGGCCACGCGCTCGAGGATCTGGCCGTCGCTTGGCTGCGCGGCGCGGGGTTCGACCTCTACACCCGCAAGGGCAACCGTCCCGATGGCGGCCAGTTCGGCTTCTCGGTCGCGGGCGGGCGCATCCGCGGTCATGTCGATGGCATCGTCGCGGCCGGGCCCGAAGGCTTCGGTCTGACCGTTCCCGCCCTCTGGGAATGCAAGACGATGAACGCCAAGAACTGGCGCGCCTGCGTCAAGGACGGCGTGACCAAGTCGAAGCCGGTCTACGCCGCCCAGATCGCGCTCTACCAGGCCTACATGGAAACCAGCGTGCCTGGCATCAGCGCCGCGCCCGCCGTGTTCACCGCGATCAATAAGGACACGGCCGAGCTTCACCATGAGCAGGTCGCCTTCGACGCCGATCTCGCGCAGCGCATGTCCGACCGGGGCGTCCGGATCCTGCAGGCGACCGACGCAGGCGAGCTTCTGCCGCGCGTCGCCACCACGCCCGACTTCTTCGAATGCCGCTTCTGCCCGTGGTCCGAGCGCTGCTGGAGGCTGCCGGCATGAGCGACGACGGCATCCTGCACTTCAACCCGTGGATGGACTTCAACGACGGGCCACCGTCGGAGAGTCCCTTCGGCTGCGATCCCGACCCCGAGCAGATCGCCGTCTTCCTCGACACCGTGTTCAGCTGGTGCGAGGGGCTGATCCCGCTCCGGGGCTTCGTCGACAAGGGTCAGGGCCGGGACGGCAAGCCGCACAACATCTGGATCCCGGCCGACGACACCGCGCCCGAGAAACTCGCAACCTTCGCCGGATGGGCGAACCGCGAAGGTGCCGCCGTCTATGTCATTCCCGGCACGGTCGAGGAACAGGGCCGGGCCCGCGCCGCCGACGTGCTGCAGATGCAGGCCATCGTCGTCGATCTCGATGCGGGCGACATCCCGGCCAAGCTGGACCATGTCACCCGCCACCTCGGCACGCCCACGCTCATCATCGAAAGCGGCGGGCGCACGCCCGAGGGCGCGGCGAAGCTCCATGTCTGGTGGAAACTGACCGAACCGGCCGAAGGCGACGACCTGGTCACCCTCTGCCGCCTGCGCGGCGAGATCGCGGTGAAGGTCGGCGGCGACACGCATTTCCGCTCGGCGCACCAGCCGATCCGAGTGCCGGGCACCGTCTATCACAAGCACGGCCATCAACGCCTCGTGCAGATCCGCGAACATCGCGCCGTCGAGGTGGACCTTGCGGATTTCGCCGAAAAGGTCGCCGAGATGCCGCCGCTGCCCGGCGTGGGCTTCGCCAGCGACGCTGCCGCGCCGATCGCGAAGCCCGGCATCGACGCGGTGCTCAGCACGCCGGTGCGTGAAGGCGCGGTCGACGACTGGTCCCGGTTCCAGGGGGCCAGTGCCGCCATCGGCCATTATGTCCGTCTTGTGCACGAGGGCCGCCTCGACCCCTTCGCGGGCTGGGAGGCGATCTGCGGCTACAACGCCGCAATGCTGCGCCCGTCCTGGCCGCTCGATCGGCTGATGGCCGAGTCCGAGCGCCTCTGGGCCCTGCATGTGAAGCGCAACGGCCCGCCGCTCCTGCGCGCTGCCCATGTCGATGCCCCGGCCAGCCCGCTGCCGACCTGCAGCCTCGGCGCGCTGCTCGACGACACCAGTCCGATGCCCGAGGACATTATCGGCCCGCGCGTGCTGACCCCGGGCGGGCTCCTGGTGCTGGGCGGCGCCCCCAAGGTCGGCAAGAGCGACTTCCTGATCTCCTGGCTGGTGCACATGGCGGCGGGCGTGCCTTTCCTCGGCTTCACGCCGCCCCGGCCGCTGCGCGTGTTCTACCTGCAGGCCGAGATCCAGTATCACTATCTGCGCGAGCGCATGCAGCAGATCGCGCTGCCCGCCGCCGTGATCGCCGCCGCGCGCGACACCTTCATCGCCACACCGAAGCTGAAGCTGCTGCTCGACGCGGAGGGCGTCGCCCGCGTGGCCGAGGCGATCCGGGCCGCATTCGCCGACGCGCCGCCCGACATCATCGTCATCGACCCGATCCGCAACCTTTTCGACGGTGGCCCCGAGGGCGGCGGCGAGAACGACAACACCGCCATGATGTTCTTCCTGAAGGACCGGGTGGAGCTTCTGCGGGAGGCGGTCAATCCGGACGCGGGCGTCATCCTCGCCCACCACACCCGCAAGGCCAGCAAGCATCAGGTCAAGGACGATCCCTTCCTCGCCCTCTCCGGCGCCAGCGCGCTGCGCGGTTTCTATACCTCGGGTCTGCTGATGCACCGGCCCGACGAGGACAGCACCGTTCGCAGGCTGGAGATCGAACTGCGCAATGGCCCCGCGCTGCCGGGCAAGCTGATCGACAAGGTGAAGGGCGAATGGGTCGAGCTGAACCCGCTGAACGAGCGCCTTGTGCGCAAGGAAGTCGGGGCCAAGTTCGACGCCGAACGGCTGCGCAAGCACGATGTCATCCTCGGCATGCTGCTGGATGAGGCGGCCGGTGAGCGCCTCTACACCGCCATGCAGTTC
>JAQVKV010000006.1 GCA_028694545.1 Zavarzinia sp.
CCTATGTGCTGGCGTCGGAGCGGATGGACCGGCATCTGACCTATGTGGCGATGACGCGGCATCGCGATGACGCGATGCTCTATGCGGGCCGGGACGAATTCAAGGGCGTGCGCGATTTGCGCGAGCGTCTGTCGCGGTCGGGGGCGAAGGAGACGACGCTGGACTACGCCGAGAGGCGCGGGATCGCGGCGGCGTTTGGCGTCGCGGGCCGGATCGAGATCGAACCCGTCGGGGAGCGCGCTGGCGCGCGGGTGGCGCCGCCGAGCGCCGGACGGGAGCGCGCAGCGACGAAAGACGCGGCCCGGCAAGAGCGAGAGGCCGCGCGCCAGGCCCCGGCGGCGGCGCCGGAAGATCCGCTTCTGGCGCTGGCGCGGTCGATCATCGCCCAGGATCGGGAGCGATCGAGCGGCGCGGGCGCGGCACAGGAGAGCCGAGCGCATCGGGGCGCCGAGCGCGCCGGTCCGCCCGGCGGGGAGGACGGCGCCCGCCGCGACACGGCGCCGAGCGAGGCTTTCGTGTCAGCGGCGGTCGCGGCGGCGAAAGAGGCTTATCTCAACGCCCGCGCCGTCGCCGAGGCGCGCGCCGCTTACGAGGCCGAGCGCGCCCGGCAGGCGGAGCTGGCGGCGGAACGGCTGCGCCTGGCCGAAGAAGCCCGACAAAGGGAGGCGGCGGAAGCCCGGCAGAGAGCAGAACAGGAGCGCGACGCCGAGCGGGCGCGGACACAACGTCCAACTCGCTCCTACGGCATGGAGATGTAAGGGCGCGCCCGATGGGCGGCTTTATGCCGGCGGATTAGCCGGCGGAGATATTCGGAGTTTTTAAGCGATGACGGAGGCGCAGGACCATCTGGCGCGGATCGGGGCGGCGATCGACCATGCGGTGAAATTGCAGAACCAGGCGGAGGCGGCGCATAAGGCCATGGCCGCGCACACGTTGTCGCTGCAAAAGACCGTGGCGCAATTGCTGGTCGGGATCGAGGAGCGCTCGAACGGACTCGGCGCTCAGGAGCAGCGATTGGCGACACAAATCGCCGCTTTCACAAAACAGGTCGAGCAGCTCGGGCCGCAGGCGTTCGCGGGCGGCAAGGCCGCCGTGGCGAGAGAAGTTCGCGTCGCGCTGAAAGACGCGGCGTCGGTCGTCGGCGCTGCGGCCGAGGAAGTTACGGCGCCGGTGCGGAAGACGCTGACGGCGAGCCTCGCCGCGATCGACAAAGCGCAAGCTTCGCTTGCAGAAGCGCGAGAGCGGCTGTCGTGGCGCGCCTTGGGGCTGATCGGCGCGACGGCGCTCGGCGCCCTCACGCTCGCCGGGGCCGGCGGCTATGCGATGATCGGCTGGCAGCGGGCCGAAATATCCGCCGGCCGGGAAGAGCTGGCGCGCCTTCAGGAACGCGCCCGAGTCGTCGCCGCGACGGTCGAAGAGATGGAGGAGAAAGGCCGCGCGCTCGACGCCAAGGGCGTGCGTTTCTCGACCGACAAATGCCCGGATCAGAAGGGCAAGAACCATCTCTGCGTCGAGATTGACGCCAAGGCGGCGGGTTTCTCATCACCGGACGGCAGCCGCCATTATCGCGTGCCGAAGGGGTTTTGAGGTAAGCTCCGATGAGCCCTTAAAGACAGTTTGGGGCCGGTCTCGGCGACGGGAGACGAATGTGCGCAAACTTCTTCGGAGACTGGGCTATTTCCTGACCGTGATCGGCGCGTTTGTTTTCGTGATCGGCCCTATCTGGGAGCGGATCGAACGCCAGCGGGCGGCAGAGGCTTTTCCCGCGCCGGGGCGGCTCGTCGACATCGGCGGGCAAAAGATCCAAATCGATTGCCGGGGCGAAGGCGCGCCCCCAACGGTCGTGTTCGAGTCCGGTCTCGGTCCGAGTGGCGCGACGGACTGGTTGAAAGTCCACGATGAGGTCGCAAGATTCACGCGCGCCTGCGCCTATAGCCGTGCTGGCGTCATGTGGAGCGACGACAAGCCCGGCGTCCACGACGGCGCAGGCGTCGCGCACGACCTTCACGCAGCACTCGACGCCACCGGCGAGAGGGGGCCCCTCGTCCTGGTCGGGCATTCGCTCGGCGGGCCCTACATCACGATTTTCACTAAGTTATACGGGGACAGAGTCGCCGGCCTCATCTATGTCGATAGCTCCCATCCCGATCAAGAGAAGCGCTTCGAGGCCGCGCTGGGCCATCCCTTCAAGCCCCCGTTTATCATGGACGAGGGCCTGAAACTTGCGGCAAGCTTATCTTGGACCGGAATCGCACGGCTCGGCTTGATGGCGATGGGCCCTCCGCAGATCGAGGGGGTCGATGAATCCACAACTAAAATCGTGATGGCCTTCGGGCCATCTTCTTTAGCGGCCGTGCGGGCGGAAGCCGACGCCCTTTCGCAAACCTTCGCCGAGGCGGGCGCGGCGCGGGCGCTCGGAGCGCGGCCTGTCGTGGTGCTGACAGCGGCGAAGCCGCCTTCAGACAAGATGCTCTCCCTCATGGGATTGACGAGAGCGGAAGCAACGAAGGCCCAAAACTTCTTTTTCGATATGCAGGACGATCTTGCCTCCTGGTCCTCGCGCGCTTCTCACAGGACGCTGGACGATTCTACTCACCTCATTCAGTTCGAGCGCCCCGATGCAGTTATCGACGCGGTGCGCAGTGTGGTGGAGAGCATTCGGGCGGATGATCGTTCAAAGGGGTCGACACCTTAACCGACTCTATAGGGGAGTCCAGACGATCTGTTCAAAACTGCAGGCTAGCTTGAAACACCCGCAAGTTCAGTGCGGTTTCCTACAGCAAAGGCCGGTGAAAGACGAGCGGTGAATGGCCGGTCCCCGTCCCAATTGATCTAGTCTCGGGATAAATCGCCTTAGCGTGCAGTTTTGGACAGATCGTGCGTCATCCCCAAATTCGAAAAACGCAGAACCTTAATGGCATCGACGAATTGGTCCTACGTGGGGTTGGCGCTCGCCTTAGTTGGCCCAGGCGCCATTGCGCTCGCATCAAAGCGGCTGACGAATGGAACACTTTCTCCAAGCGCCGACTTGTTGTGGCTGGTGGTATTCATCACTTTGGTGTTCACCGTCGCCGCAATCGGGATTTTGGGCGAAAAGTTGAAATGCGCCGAAATCGGACTTGGAAGGATATCCATCTATTCGATGCCGTCTGCGATCGCACTCGCGGCGTTTTTTATTTTTGTCTTTGGCCCCGCCGCCAATTGGGCGTTGAGGAAAACCGGCGTCGGTTCCTTCGATCATGGAACAAGCTGGCTTGCTGCGCTCCCAGTTTGGTATCTTTGCTTAACTGTGATCGTTGTGGCGGCTGGCGAGGAATGGCTTTATCGCGGCTACGCGATCGAACGATTGCAAGTTGTGACCGGGGATGCGTGGCTTGCCGGAACAATATCGCTTCTTGCGTTCACGATTGCTCACCTGCCTGTCTGGGGGTTGGGGGCCTCTCTAACGACTTTAGTGTCAGGTGGGATCATGACAATCCTTTATATCTGGAGCAGAGACATTTCGTTCCTTATTGTCGCGCACGTCATCACCGATCTCTATGGCTTGGTGATCACGCCGATCGTAGGACGACTCCCGCATTAATCACGAGTTTCGATAGACGCAGCTTTTCGCCCGGCGTCAGAGCATGGCCGATTGTGTCTTCCGAGCGATGGTCAAAGAATGGTCGCTATCGTCTCCCTCCCTGCCGTTAACGATGCAATTTCACTGTCCTACCCAAGGATTCATGGAAGACGTTCGGCTGACGGCGGGAAACAAGGGACGCGCTGATCGCGGGTGCGCCACGCGTCGCCTGGATCAGTGCCGCCCAGCAAGGAAAAAGCGTCAGCCAGATGCCCACCGGACGATCCAGCCGCGCCAGTCGCGTGTAGGGCCGCCACGAAGGCGGTAACCGGGAGTCTACCCAAATCGCCAGCGTGAATATCACTAAGGTCAGGACGGCTCAAAATCTTCATGGTGTGCTTCCGCTTAATTGGGTCTGCACCGCGCTATGCGCCTCCTCTTGCCAGATATCGAATGTAATTCTTGCCTCGGCAGGTAGCATTCTCCTCGTTGGAATGCTGCGCTGCTCTATCGGTCTTTGCAGTTCGGCATATAGCGCCCGGTCGTCGAATCCGGCTTGCGCGGCATCTTCCCGGTCGGTCGCGAAATAGACGGCCGATAACCTCGACCAGTAGATCGCCGACATGCACATGGGGCACGGCTCGGAACTCGAATAGATCGTGCAGCCGTCCAGGAACGGATTGCCCGACATCTGGGCTGCTTTCCTGATGGCGACGATCTCGGCATGAGCAGTCGGGTCGTTGTCGGCATGCACATGATTGAAGCCTTCGGCGATGATCTCACCATCCCGAACGATCACAGCACCGAACGGCGGCCCGGATGCGGTTGTGATGGCTTCCCGTGAAAGGGCGATAGCCCTACGCATGAAGTGTTCGTCCTGCATCGTCCCCTTCATCTGATCTTCTTGCTCACACTGTAGCGCCATCGTAACCTGCAATAAGCTGAACGAGTTGTGCAAAAACTAAGAATTTCACAACTCGAATTTCGCCGGAAAAAATCACGCGAGTAGACAGCTTGTGCAACGCGGAAAGAGCTACCGCGTCACGATTGAGTCGTGGCCGTTGCGACACCAGCACAGATGAGGACGCTGCCGCTGGCGCGTTTGGACCAAGTAGCCACCTTGGCGCGCGACAGCAGAGAACTCGCGCTAGATGCAGCGAGTGCATAGACCGAGTCCGTTGCCGCGACAATCAGGCAGAAGGTTGCCGTCAATACTCCCGCTTGTAGAGTATAGCTGTCGTTTGCGCTGATGAACTGTGGAACGAACGACACATAAAAGACAATGGTCTTTGGATGGAACACGCCGACGGCGACGTTGCCGAGAAAAGCCGTGCGGGGTGTGATGACGTTCGCGCTGTCGGTCGCCGACGAAGCTTGTCCGCTTTTGGAGATCGTATAAATGCCCAACCCAATCAAATAGAGCGCCCCAGCCCATTTGAGCACGGAGAAGGCGAGCGCTGAAGCCGCGAGCAACGCTCCGACGCCCGCAAGTGAGAGCGTCATCGCAATTGCGTTGCCAACGGTCATGCCGGCAACGGAGGCCAGCGCTGTCTTGCGGCCCGAGCCGAGCGCGTAACCGACGATCGCGGTCACGCCCGGTCCGGGGATCAAACCCATTACGAAAGACGCGGCAGCGAAGGCCGACCAAACCGAAAAGGTCATTTTTGACCCCCCAAAAATAGACGCTGGCAAAGAGTGAGTTTGACGAAGCCCGTTCCCGCAGGCAAGGCGGCTGCAAAAGTCAACGCTTTCGATGAACCGCCCTCAACCTCAGGCCGTCGTTCGGTAGATGGCAGCGGGACTCACGCCGTAGGAGCGAGCAAGGTCGGCGACGGATTCGCCGTCTTTCCGCCTGCGGCGGGCTTCCTGCCTCTGTGAAGGTGTCATCTTCGGGGGCCGCCCCATATGCTGGCCGCGTAATTTGGCGCGGGCGCGGCCTTCGCCGGTGCGTGTGCGGATTAAATCACGCTCCACATCCGCCAACCCGCCTAGCACGGCAATCATAAGCCTGCCGGTGCTGGTCGATGTATCCGCCCACGGCTCCGCAAGGCTGAGAAATTGTCCGCCCGCGTCGATGACCTTTTTGACGATGGCGAAAAGCTCGAACACGGATCGCGCCAGCCGGTCGATGCGGGTCACCACCACTTGATCGCCAGCCTCAAGGGATTTCAATAGTTTGCCGAGTTCCTTGCGGTCAACCTTCGCGCCCGAAACCTTCTCACGATAGACGCGCGAACACCCCGCCGCCTTGAGTTGGTCGAGTTGCGCTTCGAGGGTCTGCCCGACGGTCGAGACGCGGGCGTACCCAAGGCGTTTTGGGGCTGGACTATCGGACATATCTTTCGAGAAGCGTAAGCCTTTGCGGCGCAAGGATCAACGAAAATTCTCGAAAGTCTTAACTTTTGCAAGACCCCGCATGGCCGTGGCTAAGCGCTGAGGAACCACAGGCAAGGCGGGCGAAAGGGTGCTGTCGCCCGCCTATGACCCAAAGCGCACCTCTCGGAACCCTGAAGCTGAGCGATTCTAGAGTTTGCGCGTCGCACCGTCAGCTGTCTCGACCCGGATGTCGGCGTAGCGGCAGGAGCCGCGGCGGCGCTGGAAGGGCGTGATCGCCAGCAGCCAGATATGGCTGATCGCCTTCGCCGACCCACCGATATGGGCGGCGTAGTCGGAAGCGACATCCCGCTCCAGTTCCCGCCACGATCCGAGGCCCTTCGCGCCGGAATCGACGATCATATGGGTCTCGACGGCATCCCAGCCGGCCAGCGGACAGCGGAAAACCTTGCCCGTCGGCAGCGCCGCGCTCCAGATATAGGTGAGGTCTTGCCCATCCTCGAATTTCACGCCGATGGACAGATAGTCGTGAACGGGCGCCTGGTCTTCCGCCACGGCAGATGGCAGTTGGTCGATCTTCCAGCGCCAGCTGAGTTTCGGACGGGACGCGAGAGGGAGCGTCAGCGGCCGCTCGATAATGGACGCGCTTCCCGCGCTCTCACAGACAATCTCGCCATTCGCCTCCCTAACGAAGCTCTCCTCCCCGCCACCGAGTAAGAAGAGATTGGACCAGCCTTCCGGCAGTATACGGTTACGCCGCAGGCGTGCGAGTTCACTGGCTACGAGACCGCCGATGTCGCCACCATGGGCCGCGAGGCTCGCGAGGCCAGCGGCGGCCTCACCACGCCATAGCAGCGCAACGCCGGTAATTTTCACGTCGTCCTTGCGATAGACGTCTTCCGGAATCGTGAGCCGGCCGTCCTCGTCGGCGTACAGCGTCGCCAAGCGGGCCACCTCAATGGGACCGTCATTCAACACCTTCATGGTGCTCGTGTCGGTTCCCGGACTGTAGATCGGCCGTTGGCCGCGCGTGCGGGCGTGGAAAGCGAGACCGGGACAGAACCAGAGGTCGTGTTGACGAGACAGCCACCACCGCCCGGTGACGAGAAAGGTCACTTGCTGACCTTTCGTGGCCTCAAGGCCGAGATCGATCCAGGGCAGATCGGAGCCATTTATCTCGAACAGGCGATAGCCCGCGAGCTCGGGCGAATTCGTCCGGGCGAGGAGGTCCTCGACGCCCTTCCTGAAATCCGCCGGCGCCGGGCCGCTGTGCTCAGCGGCAAAGACAGCATTCGACGCCGCGGCCACGAAGGGCATGGCCATGCCGAGACCCGCGGCGCGCCGCAATATGTCGCGCCGCGAAACACCGCCGCGCACCGATCCATTCGCCGCATAAGAAAGATCGAGGCAATAAAGACACATTCGCTTGCTTCCTGATCTCCTGCCAAAAACGTGCGGCCGGCAGGGGTTCGTAACCGGAGAGCCGAATGTTATGGTTTACGCAGAAGATCTGCATGCCAGGACATGCCGAAATCGGCCTCTTATGGCGCGCGAGGGCAATGGATGCGACGAACTGGATATACGCGCGCGAGCACGCTCGGGCCGATAGCCGGCGTCGTCACGGCGAACGGCGGCTCGATCGAGCGGGTCTTTAGCCGCGCTGATCTTCCCGTCCATTTGCTGGATTCTCCCGACACGCTTCTGCCTCTGCGTGATCATTTCCGGCTGCTGGCAACCGCATCGCGCGAACTGCGCGACGAGGCTTTCGCGGCCCGCCTTGGCCGTCAAACGTCGATCGCGGGCCTCGGAGTCTATGGCAAGTGGGTCACACGGGCTCCCACTTTATTAGAAGCGATGCATCGCGCTGGAACAAGCCTGCCGCACATGATGCAGAGCGCGACACGGCTCGCCATCCGACGATTCGGCGACGAAGTCCACTGGTCATATGAGTTGTCCGACCCCGCCACGGACGGACGACCGCAGAACGAGATGCTCGCGCTCTGGTACATGATCGTCGCGATCCGCCATTTCGTCGGCGCAGGCTGGCTACCGAACCGAATCATGGTCGGCGGCCTGCCTGCGAACGCGCGACATTCCATCGACGAGCAGATGGGCGTCGATACGGTGATCTGCGACAGGCCCGGCACAATCGTTTTCAATCAACGGCCGCTCATGGCGGTCAACCCGCATCTCAGTGCGGATCTAGGGCTCGGCGCCAATGAACTCGCTCGCATTTTCGATATACCGGCTCCGGACGATTTGCCGGGCAATGTCCGCGCCATAATCGATCTTGAGCTTCTCGGAGGCCGTCCTGACCTTTCTCGCATCGTTCGCCGGGCGGGCCTATCGAAACGAACACTCCAGCGCCGGCTTGCCGAGCTCGGACTGAGTTTTTCCGATCTTCTGAAGGACACGCTGCAACGACGGGCGATAAGCCTTCTGTGTCAGCCCGATCAGTCGATCACAGAGATCGCCCTCATGCTCGGCTATAGCGATCCCGCACACTTCAGCCGCGCCTTCGAGAAATGGAGCGGAGTAGCGCCCGGTCGATGGCGAGAATTGGCGAAGTCCGGCGGATGAGCGCTCGAGCTTTCTGAGCTTGACAATGTTGTAGGAACTCTTTTTTCAAGAAGAGGTTCGGAAAAATTGAGTATACTACACCGCATAGCGGTAATCCAGACCGGGCATCTTCAAGAATTCAACTTTCGAATTGTAAAATCTCGACGCAAGGTCGGACACCTGATCGATCTCTCCGGTCGTAAAATACTGATTTGATCCCGAACCGGCATGAGAAAAATGCGGATGCATTTTGAGGTATTCCACGAAGCTTTGAGCGCAAACCTCCGATTGCGAGATTATCCGCACTACATCCGGCAATTCATCCCGGAAAATGTGCTCGACAAGCGGATAGTGGGTACAGCCGAGTACGCACACGTCCGGCATCGCAGGAACGGTTTCCAAAAGTGCCTGCACATTCTCTCGGACTTCGTTGCACAGGATACGCTCAGGCGCGGCCTGCTCAATGAGTGGAACGAGACCAGGGCATGCACGCTGGTAAACTTGCACCGCCGGATTTCTGTTCTGCACCTCGACAACATAGGCGTTTGATCGGACGGTGTGCTGGGTGGCGAAGATGGCCACCCGCTTCGCAGGCTGATCGGGATACAATGGCTTGATGGCGGGTTTCGCGCTCCATGGAACACCCGTGATCTCTTCGACCACGGGCACGATAACGCCAATTACCCGGCGATCCGGATACAGTCTCGGAAGCCATGTCTGCTGCAGCTTCCGAAGGCCGGTAGCCGCGGCGGTGTTGCAGGCAATCACGACCAGAGAACAGCCGTAATCGAAGAGGCGCGCGAGGGATAGTAACGTCAGATCATAGATTTCGTCGGGCGCTCGATTTCCGTAAGGCGCGTTTCCATGATCACCCAGATAGACAAACGCTTCATCTGGCAATGCCGATTCCAGTGCGCGCAATACGGTAAGCCCGCCACTACCTGAATCGAAAACACCAATCAAAACTAGCCTCCCATTTCGGGCCTCAACATAGCAGCGGACCGCCGTCGTCGGCAATCAGCCCAAATGTGGTTATCCTCGGATCGGCTGGCTCAGGCCAACATATCGGTCCCAATCGTTCCGTCCGTTATCGGCGTTTACAACGAAATGAACTGCTCCGCGTTTTATGGACAACGGCGCCGGGGCCGTATTGACGGCGATCCCTGTCAAAAATTCGTAGATTACAAAAAATGTACGCACGTTCCACTCGTGCCGGGCGCGCGTCGCGCGGTCGACGCTTCTCCTGAATCAGAACAGTCGGGCACCATTTGGTACCGGCGCATCGGGTTTGAACAGCACGACTTCGCCTTCGTCATTTGGGAAGCCGAGGGTCAAAACCTCCGACATAAATTTTCCGATTTGACGGGGTGGAAAATTGACCACCGCCGCAACCTGTCGGCCGATAAGAGTCGCGCCCTCGTAATGCCGGGTGATCTGGGCGCTCGACTGCTTGACGCCGATGCCCGGTCCAAAATCGATCTTGAGCTTCAAGGCAGGTTTGCGCGCTTCCGGGAACGTTTCGACCGCGACGATGGCGCCGATCCGGATATCGACGGCCAGGAACTGGTCGAAGCTGATGAGCGGCGCCGGTGGCGCTTTGAGATCGTGAAGCATGTGCATCGCTATCGTCCAAAAGGTTCAAACTGCGAGGTTGCGTGAATTTTTTCGCGGTGTTGGTTGCCGTACAAAGGCCAATAATCGGGCTGGTCCGTGCTCGCTGCCCCCCCCACCAACTCCGGGCGCTCCAGTCATTGAGGCTTGTGAGAGCGCGATCACATGGCAATCCTACCAACTGCCACAATCGACTACAGTCATGTCAGGTTGAGGCCGCCATCCGATAGCAAGATTTCACCCGTAAGGTAATCCGAGGCGACGAGCATCGCGACGGCTTGGGCTATGTCCTCCGGGCTGGCTGACCGGCCCATTGGGGCGCGCTCCCGCCAGATCTCTTGCGCATCCGTCCAGTCGGCCGTCAGAGGCGTGTTCACCAGGCCGGGAGCAACGGCATTTACTCGGATATCCGGCGCGAGCGACAGAGCAAGCAATCGCGTTACGTGGTTCAACGCAGCTTTCGTCGCGGCGTACGGAATCGACGCGCCTTTTGGCCGGATGCCGGCATGAGAGCTGATATTAACAACGCAACCAGACTTTCCGCGCCGGGCTGCTTCTCGTAGCGCCGATTCTGCCTCAGCCACCAATCGGAAGGGCGCTATTACGTTGACCTCGTGCAGTTCCTGCCAAACCGCTGGTGTCGCTGCGGCGAGGTCCGCATGCGGGATGATACGACTGATGCCGGCATTATTGACCAAAACGTCGAGCCGTCCCCAGAGAGAAACAGCTTCCCGCACGAGCCTTGTCCTGTCGGCATCCCGAGCCAGGTCGGCTTGCACATACGCTGCGGACCCAAGTTCGACGGCTAATGCGTGCCCTGTCTCGACCGAGCTACGCGAATGCAAAACGACCAAAAATCCCTCGCCGGATAATCTACGCGCGATGGCGGCGCCGATGCCGGAGGTGGAGCCCGTCACGAGTGCGACGGGGGAGGAATGTTGCATAAGACGTAGTCCTTCATTACCGAAATTGGTGAATTTCGAGAAACCTCTCCCTCGCGCAAGGCTCATTCGCCACATCAGACCTTGAGAGCCATCCTCCTCTCTCAACACACGTCGAATGATCCGCTTTCTGGCCTTCCGCGACGATATCGCGGGTCGACCTGTTGGACCACTTCCACGCTCTCCACAACTCGCGCGCAGGTCCTGGCGGCGGCAGAAAGCCCTGCGTCGTGATCGGTCTCACACAAATCCGCCATCGCATCGGCGATGAGAAAGGCGCGGATGTCTCGCGCGAACGCGTCCACAGCCGAGTAATGGCAACCGATGGACGTGTAGACCCCGGCTATCAGGACAGCGTTACGACCGAGCCGACGCAGCATAAGCTCGAAATCATTCGCATAGAAAGCGCTGTAGCTCCTCTTCACCAGCGGCCGAATCTGATGGCCCTCAAGGCCAAGTTCAGGATCGAGGCCCTGGTTTCCCGATGAAGGGCCTTTTCCCCACATGTCCCTCATCAGCCCGCGTTCGCAGACTTGTCTCGTCGGCGGCACCTGAGATGCAAAAATCGGGATGCCCTGACTGGCGCAGGCGGCGCCGATCAGACGCGCATTATTGATAATTTGACTGCGTTTGTCGCTGGAGAGAGCTCTCAAATAATGCGGCTGCATATCGTGGACTAGCAGCGCGCATCGCTCTGGCTCGATCGTCCAATTCACCTTGTTCGAAAACGTCACTGGCTTGCCTCCTTGAGGCCGCCGTAATCGGTGACGCGATATGACCATACGCCCGCCGACACGGCGGCCATGGTCACAGATGATGACGACATGCCGCTCCCTAAGGGGAGCGCCAATACCTTGTGCAGATCGGGGCAACGCGTTTCGTCATCGCGTAAATGAATGCCATACGGATCAGGCGAAGGCAACATCAACTCAAATCTTCGATTCCAGTCCGGTTGCGGGGGGCATCCTACTCACGGCAACTTACAGGAGGAATCGAAGCCCTCACCTCTCCTGCCCTTCGCTGCGATCTTGCTGGCGCTCTTCGCGCAACAGGCGCTCGCGATTTCGAGGTCGATCTGACGCTGCCGCTCGGCCTCGGAAACCTCTATCGCCGGCGCGGGATTCTCGGCGCCCTTGGCCTGCTCGATTCAGCGCTGCGCCGTCGTCGCCTCCTCGGCGCGTTCGAGAAGGGCCTGCACCCGTTTCGTGAATTTCGAGAAACGCGACCATAGTACCGTTACGCCGCCGCCGTTGGCTCTCCAATATTTTCAACGACCACGCTTTCATTTCCGAAATGTGCGGTGATTTCGAGCGTACCGCCGAGTGCTTCGATATAGCGGCGTAAGTTGCTCACATGCATATCCGCGCGCTTTTCCAACTTCGCGATGGCGGGCTGACCGACGGAGAGTGATGCAGCAACTTCTTCCTGCGAGAGGTCGTGCGCCTTGCGCAATTCTTCCAATGTCATAGCTTCGCGCAATTGAGCGGCCTTCGCCGCTACGCGCGCTCGGCGTTCTGGTGTAAAGCCTTTGGTGAGTTCGCTGAATGGCCGATGTCCAGTCATGAGATCAACCCCTCTTTCTTGAGTTCGGCGATGTAAGTGTCGTACAGCGCGTCGGCAATCGGGACCATGCGTTCATAAAAGCGATTGTCGCCTGTCTTGTCCCCGCCGATAAGCAAGATCGCCGTCCGCCGTGGGTCGAAGGCATAGAACACTCGAAGGGGTCGCCCGCCGCTTTGAACGCGTAACTCTCGCATGTGCGTATGCTTCGATCCGTTTATCCCGGACGAATAAGGGAAAGGTAATTGAGGCCCCTGCTCTATCAACAGCAGAGCGACGGCAGTCATGTCATCCTGCTGTGTTTCGCTGAGGCCTTGGTACCAGTCTGCAAATTCATCGGTGTGTTCGACGCTCCATTTCATGCGCTTATATATTCCATTTGAGGAATAACTTCAAGGCATATTGCCTAATTGCCAGCAACACTGCAAAGTTGCAATATGCCTTGAAGGCAAAGTATATTGCTGCTATAGCAGCAATATGAAGATCCTCGCTATCTTGAGCCAGAAGGGCGGCGCAGGGAAAACCACCCTCGCCCTTCACCTCGCCGCCGCCGCCGAGGCGGCGGGCAAGCCGTGCGCTGTTATCGATCTTGATCCGCAGGCGAGCGCGGCGGGCTGGAAAGACACGCGTTCTGCCGAAACGCCTGTGGTCGTCCCCCTACCCCATAGCCGTCTTGCGGCGGGGTTGCAGGCGGCGAGAGAGGGCGGTGCGGCCATTTGCATCATCGACACCGCCCCTCACGCCGAGGGGGCAGCTATGGCTGCGGCCCGCGCCGCTGATCTCGTGCTTATCCCTTGCCGCGCCGGAATCCTTGATCTTCGAGCAATTGGCACGACGGCCGAATTTGTCAAAATCGCGGGGAAGAAGGCTTTTGTCGTCTTGAATGCCCTTCCCCCTCGCGCGTCCCACATTCTGAGCGATGCACGGGAGGCCGTGGCCGTTCACGGGATCGACGTTGCGCCCGTGACCTTGCAGCAACGGGCCGCCTATGGCCACGCACTTACGGCAGGTCAAACCGCGCCCGAATATGAGCCGGACGGCAAGGCGGCTGAGGAAATCGCCGCGCTACGTGAGTGGCTATTTGCTGAGTTGCAGATTTAGCAGCAACACAAATTGCCAGCAAATAGGCAAGATGCTATGCTGTCAAATAAGCAAGCATCGGATTTCATCCATGAGCAAACGCCCTAGTCTCGCCGACACCATGAAAGCCGTCGCGGCACAGAAAGCCGCGCCGCCCGCCGCCACGTTCTCCGCTCCGCCGGAGCGGCAAACGAGCGCAGTGGGCGGGGAAGGGGAGGGAAGGCGCTATTTCGCGGCGACGCGCGAAGGCATGAAGCGAATTACGGTTGCTGTCGCCCCTGAGGAGCACAAGAAGCTTAAACGCCTTGCCGTGGACGCGGGTCGCTCAATCGAGGACTTGATGCGCGAGGCTCTCGCCGACCTTTTCGCCAAACACTCATGATGTCACTCATAGATATTGCCTGAATGCCTGCTTGCTGGCAACACAGCAAGTAGGCATCATGATTTAAGGACAAAGCATCCTCAACGCGCAGGCAGGTTTTTCATGTGGACGAGCGAAAGCGGCAAATACGCTTGCTCGAAACCCTCGACTCAGACATTCTCGACTAGTCAAGCGAGGTGAGTCGAATTGGACCAGCGTGAGTTAAGCGCACGTTCGAAGGCTGCAGCCCGAAAACGGATGCAGCAAGCGGGATTCTACGAAACGACTGTGTTCGTTCACGAGAGCACCCGCGAGGCGATGGACGCCGCTATTGCGCAAGGCCAATTCAAAACGCGTCGCGAGGCCATGGAGCACGCTATTTCCAGCGCGTTCCGTGCAGAGGAACGCGCGAGCCGCGCTGACCCCTGAAAAGCAAAACGGCCACAGCTTTGGCGAGCTGTGGCCGTTAACGACGACTGTGGGAGCCGCCTGAACCGATAGGCAAATCTCCCACAGCCTGAGTTTCGTGTCAACGCAAAACCCCATGGTTTTGCGACCGGCGGAGCTATGTTTTTCAGCCGAGCTTTGCTCGGCTGGCATTGGAGACGTACGCCCCGCCGCTGGACGTGGAGCCTTGCTGATCGGGAGGTTGGTCGCGGCCCTTGGAGAAGGGCCTATGACCCCATTGGACTTATTGACCGCGATCGGCGGGACGAAATCCCTTTCCATGCTCGACGGCTTTTGCCGCGCGCTGTGGACCGACTGGGGCGCGGGTCGGCTCACCGACGAGCAGGCGCAGAGCCTTTCGGAGGCGATCGAGGCGCGGCGGCGCGAGGTGAGGGGCAGGGATACGGTCGCCGCCCGCGCCCCGCAAGTGGCGGCGCAGGCCAGGGCAGCGGGCCGGCCGAGCCATTTTCCGCCCAAGCGGAAGGCGGCGCGCTCGCCGAACCGGCGGGCGTCGATCGCGCGGCGCCGCACGCTGGCTGCGTCCGGCCCCATGCCGCCGCAACTCGCCAGCCAGTTCACGACCGGCGAGCTGGCGGCGTTGCGGATCGTCGCCGACGCCGTACGGGACCGATGCGCCTGCATCCTGACCCTGGGGGAGATCGCGGCGCGGGCCGGGGTCTGCGTCACCACAGCCCGGAATGCGCTGCGCCAGGCGGCGCGTGAGGGCCTCGTCACCATCGAGGAGCGCCGTCGCGCCAAACGGCCGAACCTCGCCAATGTGGTGCGGATCATCTCGCAGGAATGGCGCAGCTGGATCGAACGCGGCCCCAAGCGAAATTCACAAAAGCCGGCCGTCGCGGCCGAGGGAGGAGGGTGCAAAAAAACAGGGGCCACGGATAAAGGTTCTTTCAGAACCTTACACGGAGACCGCGTTCCACGCGGTCAACTTTCCCAAAATGCCCTTCGCAAGACGCCGTTCGGCGTCTTGCTACGGACATAGACTCTACGCGGCTTCGCCGCGAAGAAGCTTTTCGATGAAAAGAGCGGTGGCGAGGTTCGATAAAACGAACAGCGGGGCGGAGGTTTGAGCCGATTTCGAGGCCAGCGATTTCTCTTTCGGGCAACTCTCGATGGTGTTAAATCCTATAGAACATTATTGGAGGGTCCGATGCGGAGCACCCAGCAATTCAGCGTCACGCTGCCGACGGAAATGGCGCAAATGGTCAAGTCGAAGGTATCTTCTGGCGATTACGCCAGCGAAAGCGAGGTCATCCGCGACGGTTTGCGCGCCTTGCAGGCGCGCGACCGCGCGGTCGAGAATTGGCTGCGACAAGAGGTTGTCCCGGCCTATGACGCCATGAAGGCCGATCCGTCGCGCGGGCGATCCGTCGCCGATGTGCGCGCCTCGCTCGCGGCCGAGCACGAGCAGGCGACCAAGACGACTCCCTGATGGAGTCCTATCGCGTCATTTTCTCGCCGGAAGCCGAGGCGCAGCTTGTCGCTCTTTATCGACGG
>JAQVKV010000415.1 GCA_028694545.1 Zavarzinia sp.
ACGACGAGACCGCCCTCGCCATCTTGCCAGAGTTCGATGTCTTCCCCGCCAACGCCGACCCAATCCTTCTCGAGCGTGGGGCCCGTGAGACGCAGCACAAGGTGGCCGGCGTCGCAGGCATAGTCGAGGACTTCGGGCTTCAAGGCGCCGCCGACGGGCGTGATACTCAGCCCACCCTCCCCTGGCGCCCAATGCAACGTCACGCGCTCGACTTTCGCCAACTCTTCGTAATCGATCTCCACCTGATCGATCAGATATGGCAGAATGGCCGTGAAGAGGGGAATGGTCGCCGGAGCATCGTGCAGCCCGGCATCATCGGTCTTGTGGCCCCAGGCTTCATAGGCGCCATCGATCCAAGAACAACGATCGGTGGTTTCGACCGGCCCCCAATTATCCGGCAGCGTGTCGCGCATGCATGCGGTCAAGGCAAGGGCCATGACGACAGCCGGAACAGGGCCTGCCCACCGCCCAACCTCCATCGCTTCCATCCTCCGATATGGCATCCCGCACACCATACGCGAATTCGGACTGCACCATACCATCGGAAATGGCGACCCCGGCAGGGCTCGAACCTGCGACATCCCGCTTAGAAGGCGGGTGCTCTATCCAGCTGAGCTACGGGGCCGCGGAGAATCGGATCGCGGGGGAATGGGCCGCGAGGGCGGGATCAGCGGACCCGGTCGAACTTGAAGTTGTCGGCGTAGGCCTTGATCTTGGGGGTGAGGACCTTCGGCTCCTGCACCTCGAAGGGGATGCGGTGCTTCTCGCAATAGGCGACGGCCGATTCCCGGTTCTCGAAGGTCATGCGCACTTCGCCGTTCATGTCCGTGGTGCCGGTCCAGCCCATGAGGGGATCGAGGCGGCGGATCGCCTCCGGCTCGAATTCCAGCACCCAGCGCCGGCTGTTCGCCTTGCCCGACTGCATCGCGTTCTTGGTCGGCAGATAAATCCGGGCCTGCATCTCGCTGTCACTCCATCAAGCCGGCGTCACGCACCCAGCGGTCGGCGTTTCGCATTTCACCATTGGCGAGAACATGGTCTGATCGCGGCGCCTTCGTCAACTGTCGGCGGCGATTCCGCACCTTCACCCATGGTCGCAGGCCCCATGGTCGCAGGATCGGCCAAGCCGTTTCGGGGAGTTCACGCGTCATGGGCCGCATCATCATCGCCGCCGCCCTGATCACCATCGGCGTGATCGCCGCCGCCTATATCGGCACGCTGGTCGAGAAGGTGCAGCGCCGCCTCTCGCCGCCGACCGCCACCCTGCCCCGGCCGCGTGGCCGGCGCGAACGCCTGCGCGACGTCGCCATCGGCCTCGCCATCATGGCGGCGCTGGTGCTCCTCGGTTTCCTGATTCAGTCGCCCGGCTGATTACGCCTTCGCGTGGCGTTCGGCGACGCGAAGGATGCGTTTGCACGCCTCCTCCATGACCGGCAGGTCGTAGGTCATGGACAGGCGCAAGTGGCCCCCCGCCTCGGGCCCAAAGGCGTCGCCCACCAGGGTCGTCACCCGTTCTTCCGCGAACAGGTATTCGGCGAATGCCTCGGCCGAGAGGCCGGTACGGCGCACGTCCACCATGACGAACATGCCGCCTTCCGGCCGGTGGCAGGACAGATGCGGGCTCTGCCCCAGGCGTTCGTAGACGAGGCGGCCGCGTGCCTTGTAAGCCTCGCGCATCACGCGTTGCGGTGCCTGATCACCCTCGATCGCCTCGAGCGCCGCCGCCTGGATGAAGGGCGGGCAGGAATAGATCATGCACAGCACGAGGCGGGTGTAATGCTCGATAAAGTCACGCGGGCCGACAGCCCAGCCCAGCCGGAACCCGGTCATGGCGTGGGATTTCGACAGGCTGCAGACGGTGATTGCCCGCTCCGCCATGCCGGGCAGGCTGGCCGGGCTGATGTGCGGCCGTTCGTGGGCGAGGCCGGCATAGACTTCGTCGGTCAGGACCCAGAGATCGTGTTTCTTCGCGACCTCGGCCACCGCCTCGACTTCTTCCGCCGTCATCACCGTGCCGGTCGGATTGTTCGGCGTGGTCAGGATGATGCCGCGCACGTTCGGCCGGGCCGCCGCCCTGCGCAGGTCCTCGGGATCGAGGTGAAAGCCGCGCTCGGGGTAGAGCGGCACGTCGACGATGGTGCCGCCGGCGGCGCCGATCAGGGCTTCATAGGTGACATAGCGGGGCGACGGCACGATCACCGCGTCGCCGGGGCCGAGCAGGACCTGCGCCGCCGCGAACATGGCCGCCTGGGCACCCGCGATCACCACCACATTCTCCATCTCGGCCGGCTGGCCGGTCAGGCGGGTGTGATAGCGCGCGATGGCGGCGCGCAGCCGGGGATCGCCCTGGATGTCGCCGTAATGGGTCTCGCCCGCGTCGATTGAAGCCTTCAGCGCGTCGGTGATGTTCGGCGCCGTGTCGTAATCCGGGTCGCCGACGGACAGGAGAATGACCTCCTCGCCCGCGCGCTGGGCCTGCACGCCGCGAAAATGAATGTTCCAGGCGGTGGAACCCTTGCCGCCCAAGCGATCGACCCGTGACGAGAAATGCATGACCGTGCCCGAAATGAGAATCGCCCAACCATAGCCAGCACGGCGCCCGCCCGCCACCGCCGCCCCGCGACCGGGGCATGAGCGACGCGCAGGGCTGCGCCCCGGTCATCCCCCGGCTGCGATGCGGCGTCGCGCCTCCGTAAGGCAGGCGTCACGGTCCGGCGCCAGCCCCTCGGCCAGCCACCAGTCCTCGATCGCGCCGAGCAGGCGCCCGAGGCCGGGCCCCTTGCTCGCGCCAAGGGCGAGAAGATCCGCCCCCTTGAGGGGGAAGGCCCTGTCCTCCATGTCGGCCAGCGCCGGCAAATCCCCGGCCCGGCCGGCGAGGATCAGCCGATCCCGCAGCGCCTGCCGCCCCGCCCGATAAAGCAGGACCCGACGCGCGACCGGACCGCCATCGAGATCGAGCGGTGCCAGGGCTTCCGCCAGCCGGCGCCCCTGCGCCCTGGACAGGCGCAGCCGGCCAGCGACCGCAAGCCCGGCAGCGGGGTCATCCGGCAACAAGGCGGCAAGGCCGAGCAGCCCGTCACCGGGGCCCACGGCCAGCACGGAACCAAGGCGCGGCCCTTCCGTCGCCTCGGGCAGCAGGACGGCGAGAACGCCCGCCGCCGCCATCAGGGAGACCGCCTCCACGGCCCGGGGCAGCGCCAGGATCTTCAGCAATTCGGTCGAGACCCGTTCGGCCGACAGCCGGCGCAATTCAGGGGCCGCCGCCCGGATCGCGGCCAGTGCCGCCGCATCCGGCGGCCCCTTGGCGAAACGCGCATGAAAGCGAAAGAAGCGCAGGGCGCGCAAATAATCCTCGGCCAGGCGGCGCTCCGGATCGCCGATGAAGCGGACGACGCCAGCGCCAAGATCGGCAAGCCCGCCCACCGGATCGAACACGGTGCCATCCGGATCGGCATAAAGGGCGTTGATGGTGAAATCGCGCCGTTCCGCGTCCACCCGCCAGTCGTCGGTGAAGGCCACGAGGGCGTGGCGCCCGTCGGTCTCGACGTCGCGGCGCAGGGTCGTCATCTCGACCGGCTGACGATCGGCGATCATGGTCACCGTACCGTGGTCAATGCCGGTGGGCAGCGCACGCAGGCCCGCCGCCCGG
>JAQVKV010000416.1 GCA_028694545.1 Zavarzinia sp.
GGTCGACTGGATCGACTCGTTGACCTTCTGCTGCAGTACCTCGCCCAGGACGGCGTCGCCGTGGGTCTTGGCGACCAGGCTGACCGGCACCTTGCCGGGGCGGAAGCCCGGCATCTTGATCTTGGTCGAGAGGTCCTTCAGCTTTTCCTGGACCTCGGCGTCGATGTCGGCCGCACCGATGCTGATCAGAAATTCGCGCTTCAGGCCGTCGGAGGCGGTCTCGGTAACGTTCATCGCTCTTTCTTCCGGGGTTCTCTTGGCTTCCGGGATGTCCTGGTGCGGGCGGAGGGACTTGAACCCCCACGACTTGCGCCACCAGAACCTAAATCTGGCGTGTCTACCATTCCACCACGCCCGCATATTCTCACCGTCGCGCCGGTTTCCCGTCGCGACCTTCGGTGGATGCGGGATTTAGCCCGCCTGCCCCATGCCCCGCAAGTGCTTTTCGGCATTTTGCAGGGCAATCGGCAATCGCTCGACCAGATCCTCGGCGATCAGGCCCCGACCGAAGCCCGAAGCAGCCTCCCCATGCAGCCAGACCGCCGCCGCCGCCGCCTCGAAAGCAGGCATGCCCTGGGCCAGCAGACCGGCGATCACCCCGGCAAGGACATCGCCCGAACCTGCGGTGGCGAGGTTCGGGGGCGCATTCGCATTGATCGCCACGCGCCCGTCTGGTGCCGCAACGCATGTGTCGGCGCCCTTGAGGAGCACGACGGCGCCGGAAACGTCCGCCGCCGCCCGCGCCCGCGCGGCACGTGATTCGAGGTCGGTGAACTCGGGAAACACCCGGGCGAACTCGCCGTCATGAGGGGTAAGCACCAAAGCCCCCCGGCGCGCCCGGAAGATCGTCTGGGCGCGGCCCTTCATCGAGGTCAGGGCATCGGCATCGAGCACCACCGCCGCCCCGGATTCGACCGCGCGCCGTGCATGCTCGAACGTCGCGTCACCGACCCCCGCCGCCGGCCCGACAACGACCGCGTTGCGCCGCTTGTCCTCGAGAAAGGCGGCAAGCCCCGCCGGCCCGGCAATGGCCGCGACCATGACCGCCGTCTGGTGCTGGGCGATGACATGCGCCGCCTCGAACCCCGCAACGGTGGTGACGAGGCCGGCGCCGGCGCGCAGGGCCGCCCTTGCGGCAAGCCGCGCCGCCCCCGTGTTCAACGGCCCGCCGGCCAGCACGACCGCATGGCCCCGATCATATTTGTGACCATCGGCAATCGGCATCGGGAAGCTTTCGGCCCAGAGCGCCGGCCCGTTTTCGGCGTGACGAGGTGCGATCCGCTCGAGGCATTGCGCGCCGATGCCGATGTCGGCGACCACCAGTCGCCCCACCCTGCCCCGCCCCGGATAGAGAAGGTGCCCGGGCTTTGCCCGGAAGAAGGTCACGGTCAGATCTGCCGTGAAGGCAGCGCCGAGCACGGCGCCGCTGTCCCCGTTCACGCCGCTCGGCAGGTCGACGGCGACGAGGCTGGCCCCCGCCGGTACCGCCTCGATCATGGCGGCGACCGGGCCATCGATTGCGCGCGCGAGGCCGGCGCCGAACACCGCGTCGACGATCAGCGCCCGCCCCTCGAAAGCCGACGGCTCGAAGGCGGTGACGGGCCCGTGCCATTGCGCCGCCACATGAGCGGCATCCCCCTTCAGGGCGTCACGGGAAACGAGTCCGGCCACCGTCACGTCGAAGCCAGAGGCGGCGAGCAGGCGGGCGATCACCCATCCGTCACCGCCATTATTGCCAGGGCCGCACAGCACAAGGCAGGGTTGCGGCGGAAAATGCGCGGCGATCGCGAGGAATACGGCCCGCCCCGCGTTTTCCATCAGGACGACACCAGGCGTGCCGGCGGCGATGGTCTGGCGATCCGCCTCGCCCATCTCCGCCGTGGTCAGCAGTTCGAGGCCGGCCGCGCTCATCCGATGATGGTCTCGCGCTGGGCCCCGGCCGCGACCAGATGGATGCGCCCCCCGCTCGCCCGGAATCGGTTGATGGAGCAATGGTCGGGCATGGTGGGGCTGACCCGGTCGTCATCGGTGGCGAGGCCGATCAAGGCGTTGATCACGACGAAATGGCTGATGAAGACCGCCGGCGCCTCCACGCCAGCGAAGAAGGCACCGATCGAATGGCGCCAGTCGCGCAAATGCGCGGGCTGCTCCGACCACAGACCGTGCAGGAAGCCGGGCAGCCACGCCCCTCGCTCGGCAAGCCCGAGGCCCGGGGTCGGCACTTCCGCGATCGCGGGTTCGACCCGCGCGGTGACCGCGTGCCGGCGCTCCACCGCCGCCGCCGTCTCGCGTGCCCGGCGGAGCGGACTCGCGACCAGCCTTGCCGCTTCCCCGGGTGTCAGCCGCGCCGCCAGGTCCTCGGCCTGGGCGTGTCCCGTATGGTCGAGGCCGGGGTCGGCGTCATGGCCGAAACCCGCAGTCTGGCGCCCATGGCGGACCAGGATGAAATCGATGCCGCTCATGACCTCGCGGTCCCTCCTTCGTCAACCCCGTGAGCGGACAGGAGATCCTCCCAAGAGGCCAGATCCACGACGGCGACGAGCCCCACCGCCGCCTGCCCGCGCCGCCGCGCCGTTTCCCGGTCGACCCGCATCTGCGCGACGACATGGGCGGCACAGGCCTTGCGCCCCTCGCCCTCCGGAAAGGTCACGGTACTGGGCAGGCGCCGTGCCTTGCCGTCGCGCCCGACCACCAGGGTCTCGAAGGTCCAGCACGGCCCCGCCGCCAGCATGACCCGGAGCGGCGGCGAATAGAAGACCAGCGCCCGCGTCAGAATCTCGCCCACGATCGCCCTCAAAAGATGTTCAGGCGGCGCAGCCCGAAGAAGGCGAACACGCCGACCACCGCCATGCCGAGCATGGTCCACCAGAAGGCGTGCGGGCTGATCAGCCCGGGCAATCCCGCGACATTCATCCCGAAGATGCCGGTGACCAGCGTCATCGGCATGAACACCGCCGTCAGAACCGAGAGGATGAGCAGGTTGCGGTTCGCCTGTTCCGCCTGCTGGGCCGCCAGTTCTTCGTAGAGCAGCTTGGCCCGATCCTGGGCCGAGACGAGATCGTCGACGACCGCCCCCATCTGTTCCGTCGCCTCGCGCAGATCGACCGTATCCTCCTCGTCGAAGAAGGCGGGCGGCCGGGCGCAGACCTGGAACACGGCGCGGCGCTTCAGCGCGAGGTGGCGGTGCAGGCGCACGGCGAAACGCCGGATCGCGCCCAGATCCTCGCGCACGGTCGAGCTACGCCCCTCGAGCAGGCGATCCTCGATGTCGTCCAGAGCAACGATGAGTTCGACCACCGCCATCTCCACCGTCTCGGCGAGGTTGGCGATCATGGTGGCGATCAGGTCCGCCGGACCGCGCACGCGCAAGCCGTCGTAAAGCGCGCGACGGAGCCGGTCCATCGTGCGCGAGGGATGGCGCCGCGCACTGATCACCAGCCGTTCCGAGCCGAAGATGCGGACAGTGGAGATCTCGGTCAGGTCCGGGTCGATGTCGTAAAGCATGTCGGTGAAAACACCGAACATGAGACCGTTGTGGTTCTCCAGCCGGGTGCGGACATCGCTGGCGCCCAGCTCATGGCGCAAATCCTCGGGGATCTGCTCGACATGAGCGATCCACTCCCGGGCCCGGCGCACCGACAGGTCAAG
>JAQVKV010000417.1 GCA_028694545.1 Zavarzinia sp.
GCGGTGGTTGCGACCGGCTATCACGGTGCGGTTAGGGTCTCGACGGATGGTGGCCGGCACTGGGTTTCGGTCGAGAGCGGGACGGATGATCTGCTGCGCCGGGTGACGGTTGCGGGGGATGGCAAGGTCTTCGCGGTGAGCCACCGGGGGCGGATCCTGGCGAGCGAGGATGGTGGCCGGAACTGGCGGGTCGTCCATCAGGAAGAACAGGTCTATCTGCGCGGGATCGACTTCGCTGATGCGATGAACGGCTGGGCGGTCGGTCATGGCGGGGTGATCCTGCACACGTCGGACGGTGGCCGGAGCTGGAGCGAGCAGGCGCTGTCGGACTATCGGGGGCGGGACCTGCCCCGTCTCGGCGCCGTGGTGGCGATCGACGCGCGTCGCGCGGTGGTCGCGGGCGAATTCGGCGTGGTGGCGGCGACCGGGGACGCGGGGGCGAGCTGGCATGTCGTCACCGAACAGGTCTATCCCACCCTTCTCGACATGGCGATCGTGAATGGCAAGGGTTATGCGGTCGGTCTGAACGGGACGCTGCTGTCCCTGCAGGCCGGTGAGGGCGGCTGGCAGGTATCGCCGGTCGCGACGGGTACGGAGCAGCACCTGCTCTCGGTGGCACTGTCGTCGGATGGCCGGTCCGGCCTGATCGGCGGCAACGGCCTGTTGCTGACACTGTCGGCCAGGGGGCTTGCGCCGGCGGATGTCTCGGCCCGGTTCCCGCTGTCCTATTCCTGGATCGGCGGCGTTGCCATCGGTTCCGGGGGCGAGGCGGTCGCGGTCGGCCAGGGCGGTGCCATCCTGCGCGCCGACGCTCTCGACGGCGCATTCACGCCCGCCGCCACCGGGACATCCGGGGGCCAGACACCGACCGACACCCAGGAGGTTACGCAATGATCGCGAACAGGATCGCGTCAGCCGTGCGCCGCCGCGCGGCCATCATCGCGTCGTGCATGCTCGTGCTGACGGCTTTTCTCGGCTACATGTCGTTCACGCAGCTGTCGCTGAAGGTGGTGCTGGAGGCGATGCTGCCGATCCACCATCCGAACGTGGAGTTGATGGCGAAGTTCGGCGCGCAGTTCGGCGGCGCCAACACGACGCTGATCATGGTCGAGAACACGGAAGGCACGATCTACAACGAGAAGTTCATGACCGCCTACAAGCGGGTCGCGGACGAGATCTACTTCCACCCCTCGGTCGAACGCCACCTGGTGCAGGCGCTGACCCTGCGCAAGACCAAGGCGATCGTCGGCTCGGCGGGGCGTATCGACATCAACGCCATTGCCTGGCCGGACCTGCCGCGCGCGCCCGGGGAATGGGCGAGCTTCGAGGCGGCGGTGAAGGCGCAGTACCGGGGTCTCCTCGTCTCGAACGACGAGAAGGCGGGGATGATCATCGCCGACTTCAAGGACGACACGGATTACGCCACGCTGGTCACCTTCATCGAGGATCTGGGGGCCAAGGAAGCGGCCAACGGCATCAAGGTGCATATGGTCGGCCGGCCGATCCTGCTCGGCACGATCTATAACGACCTTGGCGCCACGATCGTCCTGATCGGCATTTCCCTGGTGTTCTCGGGCCTCATTCTCTACGTCTACTTCCGCTCGTGGATGGGGGTGGTCATCCCCATGCTGACGGCGGCGGTCGGCACGCTTTGGGGCACCGGCGTGATGGCGCTGGTCGGCTACAACCTCGACCCGCTGCTGATCATCCTGCCGGTCTTCGTCTTCGCCATCGTGCTGTCGCACTGCGTGCAGTTCATGTCGCGCGTGTTCGAGCGGCTGCAGCCGGGCGTCTCGATGGGCGATGCGGTGGTGGGCGGCCTGGCGCAGGTCTTCGTGCCGAGTCTGACGGCGATCGTCGCGGCGGCGGGCGGCTTCTTCGTGCTGGTCATGATCGGCGTGCCGAGCCTTCAGGTGCTCGGCATCATCTGCGGCGCCTGGCTGCTGGCGATCGCGCCGGCGCTGGTCTTCACGGCCTCGCTGCTGTGCCTGATGCCGCGCCCGAAGCGCTTCCGGGCCCGCACCACCTGGGTGGAGACGATCTGGAAGTACGCGAAGTTCGATCGCTATCCCCGCGTGGTCATCGCGGTGACGGTGCTGTGCCTTGCGGTCGGTGTCTATGGCGCGCGCTTTGTCGTCATCGGCGATGCGGTGGGCAGCCCGATCCTGTGGCCGGATGCGCGCTACAACGCGGACAACGCGCTGATCAACGAGCGCTTCGCCGGTGTCGGCACCGACGTCATGCTGGTCTATGTCGAGGGCCCGGACGAGACCATGATCCAGCCCGCGACCTATCGGGCGGTCGAGGAACTGTCGCGCTACATCTGGCAGCACGAGCCGAAGGCCCGCCACGCCCAGAGCATGGTGCCCATGGTGCAGGCGGTGAACCAGGTGCTCTACGAGGGTGATCCGTCCTATGCGATCGTTCCCGAGAGCGTCGACGAGGTGGCCTTCAACGTCTACCTGTTCTCGTCGAAGGGCGAGCCGGGCGACTTCAAGGCCTATACGGACGAGACCTGGCGCATCGGCAACATCCTGGTGCCGCTGGACGACAAGACCGGCACCACGGTGAAGTCGGTGACCACGCTGGCGCGCGACTTCATCGCCTCGATGCCGCCGCTGCCGAACGGGGCGAAGCTGCTGGTGGCGGGTGGCCAGGTGGGCATCGCGGAAGCGGTGAACACCGAGATCGAGCAGACCAAGGACGCCGTGCTGATCGCGATCGTGGTCTTCATCGCGGGCTGCATCTTCCTCGCCTTCCGCTCGCTCTGGGTCACGGGCGTGCTGATCTTCGCCCTGCTGACCTCGACCTTCATGACCGACACCTTCATGTATGTCATGGGCATCGGGCTGAACATCAACACCCTGCCGCTGGCGGCGCTCGGGGTCGGTCTCGCGGCGGACTACGGCATCTACATCCTGCACCGGGTGCGCGAGGCGCTGGCCGAGGGCGAGGACTATCCCGTCGCCATCCGGCATGCGCTGCAGACCTCGGGCAACGCGGTGATGATCACGGCGATCACCATGATCGCGCCGGTCATGCCCTGGGCCTTCTTCTCGGCCCTGCGCTTCCAGGCGGAGATGGGTGTGCTCCATGCCGTGGTGCTGTTCTTCAACATGCTCGGCGCGCTGATCTTCGTGCCCTGCATGGTGCTCCTGTTCCGGCCGCGATCCCTCGCCGCCGGCGCGCACGGCCACGCGATGTCCGAACTCGATCTGGAGGGAAAGGCGTTGGGCAAGCCGGCGGAGTGATCCGCCGGCCAGGGAAGAGGCAAGCCGGCGGAGTGATCCGCCGGCGGGGCATGGGGTAAGCCGGCGGCACGGTCCACCGGCCAAGAGTAGCAACAAGACACATTACAAGACAGGGAGGAGGGCGGTCTCTGGCCGTCCCAACCGGGCAGGGGGATTAAGATGAAGCTGTGGAACATCCTGCTGACGACGACGATCCTGGGGGGCGCCGCGGCCGGCGCGCTGGCCGGCATGGCCGAGGGGTTCGACAACGTCAGCGTCGGCGGTCGTATCAAGCAAGGCGTGGCCTTCGGCTATTCCGAACTGACCGACGGCATGCTCAAGCTCGCCCAGGCGAACTACATCGTCGAGACCGACATCAGCTGGAAGCCGACGCGCAATATCGCGGTCACCG
>JAQVKV010000418.1 GCA_028694545.1 Zavarzinia sp.
TTTCTTCCCAGATCCCGGGCCCATCGGTCAGCAGCGTGTCGTTTCCGGCCTGAAATTCAACGCAAGCGATCCGGCGCAGAGGATCGACCGAGGTCTCGGACGTCAGCGAAACGCAAGACGCCGGCACCAGATGGACCGCGTCCCCCTTGCCGAGAATCAGCCAATCGGCGCCCGCCGCGTCCGCGACGAAAGGATCCGCCGGATGGCCGATGGCCACTTTCGTGGAACCCGCCGCGATGCCTTCTAGCACGGCCGCGATTTCCTCGCGGTCGGCGAAGCGCGACAGCAAGGGCACGACGATGCCGATCTGGTCGACCAGCGGCTCCGGCAGGGCCGCGCGCCCCGCTTCCTCGGCGATCAGGACATAGTCGACCAGCGACAGGCCAAGCCCGCCCCATGCCTCCGGCACGGTCAGGCCGGTCAGACCCATTTCGACCAGCTTGTCCCACCGCTCGGCCGAGCGCCCCTCGCCCGCCGCCGCCTCGCGCACCTGCGCCGGCCCGCATTCGGCGGCGAGGAAGTCGCGCACCGTGTCGCGGAACAGGATCTGGTCCTCGGTAAAGGCGAAATGCATCGGTCCCCCCCGGCGCGGCGCCCTACGCCCACAAGATCCCGGCCTTTGCCGGGATGACGCCTTGTTTTTTGCTCGTCGTCCCGGCGCAGGCCGGGACCTTTCGACGCGAAAGCACCGTCAGCGCGGCAGATTCAGCAGCCGCTCGGCGATGATGTTGCGCTGGATCTCGTTGGCGCCGGCGTAGATCGGCCCGGCCAGCGAGAAGAGAAAGCCTTTCAGCCAGCGCGTGATCTCGTCCGCCTCATCGATCCCGCTCGCCAGCAATTCGCCGCGCGCGCCATAGATCGACAGCGCTGTCTCATGCATCGAACGGTCGAGTTCGGACCAGAAGATCTTGTTGAGACTTGCCTCCTGACCGATCTTTCCGCCGGCGATCAGGCGGCTGGCGGTCATATAGGTGTTGAGGCAATAGGCTTCCGCGTCCATCCACGCCTTCAGCACCTGGTCGCGCACGCCTGGCGCCACATGGGCCTCGTTCCGGCGATAGAGTTCCACGAGACGGCGCGCCGTCTCCTGGAAACGCGCGGGGCTGCGCAGCATCAGCCCGCGCTCGAAACCCGCCGTCGCCATGGCGATGTTCCAGCCCTGGCCCTCGCCCCCCAGCCGGTTTTCAACCGGCACGCGCACGTCGTCGAAGAAGAGTTCGGCAAATCCGGGCTCCCCGTCGAGCTGCGGGATCGGCCGGCGCGTGATGCCGGGGGTATCCAGCGGCACCAGGATGAAGCTCATGCCGTGATGGCGGCTGCTTTCCGGATCGGTGCGGAACAGGCCGAAGCACCAGTCGGCGAAGACGGCGCGGGTCGACCAGGTCTTCTGGCCGTTGATGACGTAATGATCACTGTCCCGGATCGCCTTGGTCCGGATCGCCGCCATGTCGGAACCCGCGCCCGGCTCGGACCAGCCCTGCGCCCAGATGTCGTCACCCGCCGCCATGCGGGGCAGGAAGCGCGCCTTCTGTTCGGGCGTGCCATATTCCATCAGGGTCGGGCCCAGCAGGAAGATACCGTTCTGGTTCACCCGGCCCGGCGCGCCGGCACGGTAATATTCCTCCTCGAATATCAGCCATTCGATGAGGTCCGCGCCGCGCCCGCCCAGTTCTTCCGGCCAGGTCACCATGCCGAAGCGGCCGCTGTTCAGCACCCGCTCCCATTCCCGGTGTTCCTCGAAGCCTTCCGCCGTGTCGTAGGACTTCAAGCGCCGCGCCGGCACATTGGCCGCCATCCAGGCGCGCACCTCGGCCCGGAAGGCGTCCTGCTTCGGCGTGTATCGGAGATCCATCGCCTTACCCGAACTTGGCTTCGCGCTTCTCGACGAAGGCGTCGCGCGCTTCCTGGCTGTCAGGAGACGTATAGAGTTCCAGGGTGAAGCCCTGCTCGAAGCGGTAGTTGCGCTCGATGTCGACGGGTTCGATGCCGTTCAGGGCTTCCTTGGCGAGGCGCAGTGCCTTGCCGCTCTTGCCGGCGATCTTCAGGGCCAGGGCCCGGGCCGTTTCCACCAGGGATTCGCGCGGCACCACGCTTTCGATCGCGCCCCATTTGGCCATTTCGGCGGCCGTGATGCTCTCGCCCGTATAGAACAGGCGGCGCACCTTCTGCAGGGGCAGCATGCGCAGGAAATGGGAAGCACCGCCCATGGCGCCCCGGTCGATTTCCGGCAGGCCGAAATAGCTGTCGTCCGCGGCGATGATGATGTCCGCCGCCCCCGCGAGGCCGATGCCGCCGCCCAGCACGAAACCATGGGTCGCCGCGATCACCGGCACCTTGCAGCGGTGCACGGCCGCGAAACTGTCGTAACAGCCCTTGTTCACGGCGACGATCTTGCTGCCGTCCGCCGCCAGCTCCTTGATGTCGACGCCGGCGCAGAAACCGCGCCCCTCGGCCCGCAGGATGACGACGTTGACGGAAGGATCCTCGCCCGCCGCCGTGATCGTCCTGGCCAGATTGTTCCAGCCCGTCGAATTGAAGGCGTTCACCGGCGGCTGGTTCATCACCACTTCGGCGATACGGTCGGAAACTGTGTAGGAGAATTCCATGGCGGGCCTCACTCGGCGGCGGCGGCGCCGTCGCGCCTTCCGGTATTCAGGGCTTCGAGACGGGCTTCCGCCTCGGCGACGATTTTCTCGATGACTTCGGCGGCACTCGACAGGTCCCGGATCAGGCCGGCGACCTGGCCGGAGGGCAGCACGCCTTCCGACGGATGGCCCTCGACCATCGAACGCTGGATCAGCATGGGCGAATTGGCCGCCATCAGGGTCTCCGCGAGAGTCAGCTTGTTCGCCCTGGCATTGGCCAGGGCCGAGCGGATCATCTCGACGTAGCCGATGCCGGCATGCTTCCGGAAGGCGAGGCCGGACTTCAGCGCGGTCCAGTAACGCCCGATAACACCGGTGTTCTCCAGCCGGCCCAGGGTCTCGTTCAGGATCATGCGCATGCGCGCGCCATCCACCTTGGTCGAAACGATGATCTTCGTGAGATCCGAGGTGATGTAACGCTCCAGCGTGGCGCGCGGCACCGGGCTGTCGCTCGTCATCAGGAAACGCGTGCCCATGGCGATGCCGGCCGCGCCATAGGCCAGCGCCGCGACGAGACCCCGCCCGTCCTTGAAGCCGCCGGCCGCGACCACCGGCACCTTCACGGCATACCTGCGGGATCAGCAGGGAGGTCGGCACATTGCCGGTATGGCCACCGCCCTCGCCGCCCTGAACGGTCACCATGTCGGCGCCCATCTTGACGGCGGCGACGGCGTGTTTCACCGCGCCCACGGTCGGGATGCAGACGATGCCCGCGTCCTTCAGCTTGGAGACGAGCGCCGCCGACGGCGAGCGGGAATAGGACACCGCCCGAACCCCGTGCTTGATCGCCATGTCGAGCATGTGATCGGCGCCGGGTAGGAACATGTGGAGGTTCAGGCCGAAGGGTTTGTCCGTCAGCGCCTTGACCTTGAGGATCTCCGCCTCGATCTGTTCCGCCGGGATGACGGCACCAGCGAGGAAGCCGAAGGCGCCGGCATTCGACGTGGCGGCCACCAGTTGCGGCGTCGCCACCCAGCCCATGGCGGTCTGCA
>JAQVKV010000419.1 GCA_028694545.1 Zavarzinia sp.
CCCCCGAAGTCTTCATGGCAGCCCGGCTGGCATCATTGACCGGACTTCGGCAGAGCGACCTGCTCCGCCTGTCCTGGTCGCATGTCAAGGATTACTCGATCGAGATCCGCACGGGGAAGAGCGGGGGCAAGAAAACAACCCTGATCCCCCTCTACGGGGAATTGCGAGACTTCCTCGCCACAATCCCGAAACGATCGACGCGGGTGCTCGTCAATTCGGCCGGACAGCCATGGAAATCAGGCTTCGGCTCGAGCTGGAACAAGACGATGAAGGCGGGGAAATTCGGGGGCCTGCACTTCCACGACCTGCGCGGAACAGCGGCAACCCGATTCTACCTCGGTGACCTGAAGATCCGCGAAATCGCCGAAATCATGACCTGGTCCGAGGATGAGGTGGAGCGCCTGATCGATCGCTACGTCAAGCGCGACGAACTGCTCAAGGACCGCATCCGCCGCATGTCCGGGAACGCCGGCGGAACGGATTTGCAAAACCGTGTGCAAAACCGGGATGCCAAAAAGTAACTAAGTCTTGGAGCGGGCGATGGGAATCGAACCCACGACATTCAGCTTGGGAAGCTGACGTTCTACCTCTGAACTACGCCCGCTCGAGAAAAGGGCCGGGCTGGCCCGGCCGCCGTTCTTAGCAACGAAAACGGGGCCCGTCAACGCGGGCCCCGAAGACGCGATCCGACGGGATCAGAGGGAGCTGTTGATCCACTCCACGATCTTGCCCTTCGGCAGGGCGCCGACCTTGGTAGCCGCCACCTTGCCGTCGCGGAACAGCATCAGGGTCGGGATGCCGCGCACGCCATAGCGGGCGGGCGTGGTCGGGTTTTCGTCGATGTTGATCTTGGTGATGGTGACTTGCTCGCCCAGTTCCTCGGAGATTTCCTCGAGGCTCGGGCCGATCTGTTTACAGGGACCGCACCATTCGGCCCAGAAGTCGACGACCACCGGGCCCGAGGCCCCGAGCACGTCTTCGGCGAAAGAATTATCGGTCACCTTCTTGGTGGGCATGTTCAACGCACCTTTCCTGGGCGGGGGAGGCGGACTCCGCCGCCATGAATTCCGTATCGGCCCACAAATCTAGGAACAGCCGTCGGCAGCGTCAACCGGGGGCCGCGCGCCGGTCAGCCCTGCAATGGATGCATCCAGGGCTTCGCCCGGGACCGGCATCAGGCGCGGCGTCTCGGTCCAGAGCAGGGCCGCCTCGACCGGAAGCCGCGGATAGAGCAGGGAAACCGCCGCCCGATAGAGGGCGAGCTGGCGCAGATAGCCGGGGGCCACCGCCCGCCAGTCGGCCGGCGAGGGCCGGTCGGTCTTGAAATCGACGATAAGCACTTTCTCCGCCAGGACAGCCAGTCGATCGATCTGGCCGACCACCGATTCTGTCCCGATGAGGGCGGCGACCGGGACTTCCGGCCGGCTGCCCGGCCCGAAGACCGGCGCGAAATCCGCATGCCCCAGCACGGCGATGGTTTCGGCGACGAGGCCAGCCCGCGTCTCCGCGTCCAGTTCCGGCGCCCGCGTGGCCAGGAATCGCTCGGCCGCCGCCGGCCGGCGCGCGGCCGCCAGATCGGGCAGGAGTTCGAGCAGGCGATGCACAAGCCGCCCGCGCAGGAACCGCCCGGCGCCCGCCAACGCCAGCGGGCTGGCGACACCGAGGTCGGCGTCCGCCATGCGCGACGGGCTCAAGGGATCGGACGGCCGCCGCTCGACCGGGGCCGGCCGGCCCGCCCAGTCCGGCAGGGGCAGGGTAAGAGGCCCAGCCACCGCCCGGTGCCGCCGCTCCGCCGCCGTCTCGGTGGGGTTTACGCGCAGGCGGCGGATCGTGAAGCCGGGCTCCATGTCCTCTTCCACCGCCGTCTCCGGGAAGCTTGCGGCGACAAGGTGGTACCACGACCCGTCCTCGAACGCCTGATCGCGCCGGCGCCCACCGGTCCAGCCGCAGACCACCAGCCGGTCCTCCGCCCGCGTCAGGGCGACATAGAGCAGGCGGCGGTATTCCCGCAGGCCCGCCTCCCGCATGGCATCGCGCACGCGCGCCACCTCGGGCACCGCCATCGCGCCCTTGAGAGCCCAGATCGGCAGGCCCTCGCCCGACCACAGCAGGCTTTCCGGCGCCATGGGCAGGGCCGTCGTATCCGGCAGGATCACCACCGGCGCCTCCAGCCCCTTGGAAGCATGGACGGTGAGGATACGGACTTCGTCCCGCCCGCGATCGAGGTCGCGCTTCAACTCGGTCTCGCCGGTCTCGACCGCATGCAGGAAGCTTTCGAGCGAGGGCGCTTCCTCCGCCTCGTGGCGCAGGGCATGCGAAAGGAATTCCTCCACCGGCTCGATCGCCTCGCGCCCCAGGCGCCCGATCAGGCGCCGGCGCCCCCCCCCCTCGTCGAGCAGGCGGCCGAAGAAAACGAAGGGCGTTACATAATCCGCCCGCGCCAGCACCGCCGAAAGGGCTTCGTGGGCCGCCGCGAAATCCGCCCGCTCCCCCGCCCGCGCGACCAGGGTCCGCCACAGGCCGGCCTTTTCCGGCCGCGTCGCGGCGAGATCGAACAACGCTTCCTCGGACAGGCCGACGAAGGGGCCCTTGAGCACGGTCGCCAGCGTCAGATCGTCGTCCGGCAGCAGGGCAAAGCGCCCCATGGCGATCAGGTCGCGCACGCCGAGCTGGGCGGCGAGACGCATGCGGTCACTGCCCGCGACCGGCACCCCCAGCGCCTTGCACGCCCGCGTCAGGGCATCGACGAAGAGGGTGCGGCGCCGGACGAGGATCATGATGTCGCCCGGGCGCAAGCGCCGGCCGCGCGCCGGCAGCATCTCGCCCGAGCGCAGCCAAAAGGCGATACGCCGGGCGATCCGTTCCGCCAGCACGGTCTGGGCGCTGCGGCCGCGCCGCGCCTCCTCGACCGGGGTCCAGGCGTCGGGCTCGTCCGCCGCCTCGCCTTCCTCGACGGGCCAGAGTTCGATGTCGCCGCCCGCGTATTCGCGGTGCGCCTTGTGTTCCAGTACCTCGTCCTCGACAACACCGGGCTTCGCCGCCGCCTGGCCGAAGACGGCATCGACCAGGGCCAGCACCCCGGGTGCCGAGCGGAACGAGCGGTCGAGGCCGATGGCGCGGAACAATTTGTCCGCCGCCCGGGCCGCCTTCTCCACCCGCCGGCGTTCCCGGCCGAAGACGTCCGGCGCCGCCCCCTGGAAGGAATAGATCGACTGTTTCACGTCGCCGACCGCGAAGACGGTGCGATGCCGGCCGTCGCCCCGGTCGCCCGCGAAGAATTCGTCGGTCAGGGCGCGCACGAGCTGCCATTGCGCCGGGCTGGTATCCTGCGCCTCGTCGATCAGCAGATGATCCAAGCCGCCGTCGAGCTTGTAGAGGACCCAGGCCGCCGCCGTGCCCCTTGTCAGCAGGTCGCGCGCCTTCAGCACCATGTCGTCGTAATCGATGGCGCGGCGGATCGCCTTCGCCCGGTGATAGCGCTCGACGATGGCGGTGCCGACGACGAGCAGCGCGCGCGACGCCAGATGGACGTCGGCGCGCATCGCCTCGGTCTCGACGGCGACGAGCTCGAGGGCTTCCGCCCGCATCCAGGCCTCCACGGCCGGGTGGGATGCGGCGAGTTTCTGCGTC
>JAQVKV010000420.1 GCA_028694545.1 Zavarzinia sp.
GCGGGCGCCTGCTGGACGATGTCTACGACACGTTCGCCGGCGCGCCGCCTTCGCGCGTGACCGTGCCGGGCCTGTTCACGCATGAAGGCTTCCACAAGGCGTTCCTGCCGGTCGTGAAGCGTTTCGTGCGCGAGGCGACGGCGGATTCCTGGGTCTTCGACAAGCCGATCGAAGTGGCGCAATCGCCCGAGGCGCTGGCGCGCCTGGAAGGCGAGGTGGTCGGCCAGTACGAGGATGAATTCATCGAACGCTGGGACGAGGTCCTGCGCAACCTGCGCCTGAAGCCGCTGGACGGCGGCACCGACGAGGTCCTGCCCGTGTTGGCCAAGCTTTCGGCGCCGGACAGCCCGATGAAGCTGGTCACCCTGGCGATCGCGCGGCAGACCGATCTCGAAACCCCGCCGCCCGCCCCGGCGGCGACGGATGCCGCGGCCGGCGCCGTGCCGGATCCGACGGCCGCCCTGCCGACCGGTGGTGCCGCCGGGGCGGCGGCGGACGCGCTCGGCCTTGGCGGGCGCATCGGCCCCGCCAATGGGCCGAAGCCGGGCGAGCGGGCCAGCGATCACTTCGACTTCCTGCGCCGCCAGGTGAAGGCGGTCGAAGGCGGCAAGGCCCCGATCGACGAGGCGGTGGCCGGGCTGAAGACCCTGTTCGACGAATTGAACCAGCTCCGCGCCGGCGGCGGTTCGGCCTCTGGCGGGGCGGCGGCGGCGCAGCAGGTGCAGATCCTGGCCGACCGACTGGGCCCGCCACTGTCCAACTGGCTGAGCGCGGCGGCGGCCGGCGGTCAGGCGGCGCAGGTCTCGACCACGCGGGCGCAGATCATCGAGGCCTGGACCGGTTCGGTCACGAAACGCTGCACCGACAAGCTCGCCACCCTCTACCCCTTCCGGGCGGGGGCCTCGGGTGAGGTGCCGGTCGCCGATTTCCAGGCCCTGTTCGCGCCGAACGGCATGATCGACGGCTTCTTCCGCGAACATCTGGCGCCCTTCGTCGACACCTCGGGCAGCCGTTTCGTCCTGAAGGGCGGGGCGGCGCAGAACCTCGGCATCGCCGATGCGACGCTGGAACAATTGCGCCGGGCCTCCGTCATCCGAGACGCCTTCGTGCCCTCGGGCCAGGGCTTCGGCTTCCAGTACACGATCGAACCCGTGGCCCTCGATCCCGGCGTCGCGGAAGCGAAGCTGGAGGTCGACGGCGTCACCATGACCTTCAACGGCGGTGGCGGGCGGCCCACCATCCTGTCGTGGCCGGCGGCCATGGGCGGCGGCTTCGCGCAGCTCACCCTGACCCCGGCGGACCCGAACGCGCAGCCCGTCAGCATCGACGCGCAAGGCGCCTGGGCCGCCTTCCGCCTGTTCGACAAGGCGGCGAGCCAGAACGGATCGAGCGCCGCCGAAAAGGTCCTGCGCTTTTCCGTGGGCGGGCGTTTCGTCAGCTACCGGGTGAAGGCCAGCGGCAGCCTCTATCCCTTCAAGCTGCCGGAAATCAGGAGCTTCCAGTGTCCGGCGACCATGTGACCGCTCCGCCGCGCGCGGTACCGGTGCCGGGCCCCGTGGCGGCGCCGGTCGCCGGCCTCTACGGCAAGTTGCCGGCGCGGGGCGATTTCATCGAGCGACGACTGTCGGATGCCTTCGTCGACCGCTGGGACCGTTTCCTCGCCGAGGGCCTGCGCGCGTCGGAAGCGATGCTGGGCCCCGATTTTACCGACCGTTACCTGGTCAGCCCGTTCTGGCGTTTCGCGCTGGCCCCGGGGATCGCGGGGGACGGCGCCGTCGCCGGCGTCTTCGCGCCCAGCGTCGATCGGGCCGGGCGCTATTTCCCGCTGACCGTCGCCGTCGATTATGGCGCGGGCGTGGCTGCGCTTGCGGCGCTGACGGCGGCGGAAGGATGGACGCCCTTCGCCGAGCAGCTGATCTTCGACGCGCTCTCGCCCGACGGCACGTTCGAGGCCCTGGATGACGGGGTGGCGTCACTCGCCGTGACACCCCCGGTCACCGTTACCACCGTGCCCGGATCCGGGCGCATGGTGGCGACCGCTTCGCTGGCGGAGGCTCTGGTGGCTCTGGCGCCGCCCGAATCTCCGTCCGTCCTGTTCTGGACCCTCGGGTCCGTCGATCTTCCCCCCCGGCTGATCAGTTTCGGCGAGCTGCCTCCGGCGGCAGGCTTCGCCGGTTTCCTCGATGGCGTCTGGGAGGGCGAGAGGATATGACCGGGCTGAAATCGGTTTCGACCGGGGCGACCAACGTCGGGCGCAAGCGAACCCTGAACGAGGATGCCCTCCTCGTCCGGCCGGAAGCCGGCATCTGGGCCGTGTGCGACGGCGTCGGCGGTCATGACGCGGGCGAGGTGGCGAGCCAGGCCGTGGTCGACGCGCTGGCCGCGATCGCGCCGGTGGACAGTGCCGGCGCCCTGCTGGCCCGGGTGCGCGGCGCCATCACCGAGGTCAACGGCGAGCTGCGCCGCCAGGCCGGGGCCGGCAAGACCATCGCCACCACGGCGACCGTGCTGCTCGCCTATGGCGAACATTTCGCCTGCCTCTGGGCCGGCGATTCCCGCTGTTACCGCCGGCGGGGTGGCGCGTTGCAGCAGATCACGCGCGACCACAGCCTCGTCCAGGACATGCTGGACAAGGGCATGATCACGCCCGCCGAGGCCGAGAACCATCCGCGCGGCAATATCGTCACAAGGGCGGTCGGCGCCGCCGACGAACTCCTTCTCGACAAGGTGAACGATCGCATCCAGGCAGATGATCTCTTCCTGCTGTGTTCCGACGGGTTGAACAAGGTGGTGCCCGAGAGCGAGATCAACCACATCCTCAGTTCCTACGCGCTCGACGTCGCCGCAGACCGGCTGATCGCGGCGGCGCTTGCGGGTGGCGCGCCCGACAATGTGACGGTGGTCCTCGTCACCTTCAGGGACGCCGCCGCGCCCGATTTCTGAGCACGCTTCCGCGCGTCTTTCCCTTTGTCCCGGGGGCCGAGTCCACTATGGTCGCCGTCCCATGGAACGCCTGCCGATTGACGATGTCCTCGCCTCGCTCCGCGCGACGCTCGCGGCGGAGAGCAGGGCCGTGCTCGAGGCGCCCACGGGTGCCGGCAAGACGACGCGGGTTCCACTCGCCTTGCTCGATGAAGGCTTCGTGGCGGGCGGGCGTATCGTCATGCTTGAACCGCGCCGTCTGGCGGCACGGGCGGCGGCGGCGCGTATGGCCGCGCAATTGGGCGAGACCGTGGGGGAAACCGTCGGCTATCGCGTGCGTTTCGACAGCCGTGTCGGCCCGAAGACGCGGATCGAGGTGGTGACCGACGGGATCTTCACCCGCATGATCGCCGACGATCCGGGGCTGGAGGGGATCGCGGCCATCGTCTTCGACGAATTCCACGAACGCAGCCTCGACGCCGATCTCGGTCTCGCTCTCGCGCTCGAGGCGCAAGAGGCGCTTCGGCCCGAGCTTCGCCTGCTCGTCATGTCGGCGACCCTGGACGGCGATCGGGTGGCGGGCCTGCTTGGTGGCGCGCCCATCATCCGGTCCGAAGGGCGAGCCTATCCGGTCGCGGTCCGCTATGCGGCGCGGCGCGACGACGACCCGCTGGATCTTCGCATGGCCCGGGCCGTGCGCG
>JAQVKV010000421.1 GCA_028694545.1 Zavarzinia sp.
GGTCACGCCACTGCATCTCGTCACCGGAGTCTCGGCCCTGATCAACGGCGGCATCTATTTCCCGCCCACCCTGCTGCGCGCGGAAGCCGACCGTCCGCCGACCGGCGAGCGGGTGATCTCGTCCAAGACTTCGGCGGCGATGCGCAAGCTCATGCGTCTCGTCGTCACCATGGGCACGGGCAAGAAGGCGGAAGTCCCGGGCTACTGGATCGGCGGCAAGACCGGCACGGCCGAGAAGGTCGGCGTCCATGGCGGCTATGCCCGCAAGGCGCTGCTTTCGTCCTTCATCTCGGGCTTTCCCATGACCGAGCCGCGCTATGTCGTCCTCGTCATGATCGATGAGCCGAAGGGTACCAAGGAAACCTACGGCTTCGCTTCCGGTGGCTGGACCGCGGCGCCGACCGTGGGCCGCATCGTCGAGCGCATCGCCCCCATGCTGGGCGTGTTGCCGACGGAAGGGCCGGACCCGGCCACGGCGGGCGGCGTGCTCATCGCCGCCTCCGCCGGCAAGGATTGAGGATCGCGCCATGGCGACCAGAACACTCGCCGACCTGATCCCCGGAGCGGAACTGCCCGGCGGATCGGGCGGTCTCCCCGTCACCGCCGTCACCGCCGACAGCCGCAAGGCCGAGGCTGGCTGCCTGTTCTTCGCGCTCGCCGGCACGATGGACGATGGCCGGCGTTATGTCGCCGACGCGGTTGCCCGGGGCGCGGTTGCCGTGGTCGCGGGGCACGGGGCCGGGATCAAGACGAGCGTGCCCGTGATCGAGGTCGCGGATCCGCGCCGGGCGTTGGCGCTGGCCGCCGCCCGCTTCTTCGCCCTGCAACCGGCCTCGATCGTCGCGGTCACCGGGACCAACGGCAAGACCTCGGTCGCCAATTTCGCGCGTCAGCTCTGGACCCGCCTGGGCCGGCCAGCCGCCGCCATCGGCACGCTCGGCGTCACTACCGAGGAGGGCGACGTCTCCTTGGGGGCGACGACGCCGGACCCCGTGGTGCTGCACCGGGTGCTCGCCGATCTCGCGGGCCGGGGCATCGATCATGTCGCGATGGAGGCGTCCAGCCACGGCCTCGACCAGCGCCGGCTGGACGGAGTGCGCCTCTCGGCCGGCGCCTTCACCAATCTGACCCGTGACCATCTCGATTATCACCATGATTTCGCCGCCTATCTCGCCGCCAAGCGCCGCCTGTTCGACACGCTGTTGCCGGCAGGGGCGCCCGCCATCGTGAACCGCGCGGGCGAGGCGGGCGATGCCATTGCGAAGGCCGCGCGGGATGCCGGTTTGACGCTCGTCACCGTGGGCGGGGAGGGGGCGGACATCGCGCTGCTGCGCCGCCAGCCCAATCTGGCCGGACAATGGTTGCGCCTTTCCGTCTTCGGCGCGGTGCATGAGGTCGAGCTGCCGCTGGCCGGGGATTTCCAGGCGGCCAACGCCATGGTGGCACTCGGCCTGCTGGTGACGACGGGCATGGAAGTCGCGGCGACGGTGGCGGCACTCGGCGCGCTCACCGGGGTGCCCGGCCGTCTCGAACTGGCCGGGGTGCATGGCTCCGGCGCGCCGGTCTATGTCGATTATGCCCATACGCCGGACGCGCTCGAACGGGTGCTGGCGGCGCTGCGCCCCCATGTCGAGCGGCGGCTGATCGTGGTCTTCGGCTGCGGCGGCGACCGGGATCCGGGCAAGCGCCCGGAAATGGGCCGCATCGCCGCGGCCCGTGCCGACAAGGCGATCGTGACCGACGACAATCCCCGCAGCGAGGACCCGAAGCTGATCCGGGCCCAGATCCTCGCCGCCTGCCCGGGCGGCATCGAGATCGGCGACCGCGCGGCGGCGATCGCGGCCGCCCTGTCCGATCTTTCGGCGGGCGACATCGTCGTCGTCGCGGGCAAGGGGCATGAACAGGGCCAGATCGTGAAGGGCGAGACCCGCCCCTTCGACGACCGCGCCGTGGTGCGCAATGCGCTCCGTATCCTGAACGGAGGCGCGGCATGAGTTTGTTCGGACCGCGCCACCCCCTCACCCTATCCCTCTCCCCGCAGGGGCGAGGGGGCCTGCCTCGCGCGGCCTCGACTCCCTCGCTCCGCTTGCGGGGAGAGGGCGGGGGTGAGGGGCGAAACACCCTGCCGGGGGTAACGCCATGACCACGCGCCCCCTGTGGACCGCCGCCGAGATCGCCGCCGCCACCAGCGGCCGGGCGCTTGCGGATTTCGCCGCAAGCAACGTGGTCTTCGATTCCCGCAAGGTTGAGGCGGGGGATCTCTTCGTCGCCCTGCCGGGGACGAAGGTGGACGGCCATGACTATGTCGCTGGCGCGCTGGCCGCGGGAGCCGCTGGGGCCCTGGTCGCCCGCGTGCCCGAAGGGGTCGCGGCGGATGCGCCGCTCGTGGTCGTGCCGGAGACCATGGCGGGGCTCGAGGATCTGGCGCGGGCGGCACGGGCCCGGGCGGATGCGGTCGTCATCGCCGTCACCGGCTCCGTCGGCAAGACCGGGACCAAGGAAGCGCTGAAAGTGGCGCTTTCCGCCTGCGGGCCGACCCATGCTTCCATCGGCAGCTTCAACAATCACGTGGGCGTGCCGCTCAGCCTTGCCCGCATGCCGGCCGAGACCCGTTTCGGCGTCTTCGAGATGGGCATGAACCATGCGGGCGAGCTCACGCCCCTGTCGCGCCTTGCGCGGCCGCATATCGCGATCGTGACCACGGTCGAACCCGCGCATATGGAATTCTTCGAGTCCGTCGAGGCGATCGCCGATGCCAAGGCGGAGATCTTCGCCGGCGTGCCGGCGGGTGGCGCCGCGATCCTGAACCGCGACAACGCCCATTTCGAGCGCCTGGCGGCGGCGGCGCGGGCCCATGGTCTGCTGGTCGCGGGCTTCGGCACCAGCGAGGGCTGCCACGTTCGCCTGCTCGACGTCGTGCTGAAGCCCGACATGACCATCGTCGACGCCATGATCGGCAGCCGCCATCAGACCTACAAGATCGGCGCGCCGGGCCGGCACTGGGCGATGAATTCGCTCGCCGTCATGGCGGCGGTCGAGGTGGCGGGGGGCGATCTCAGCCTGGCGGCCATGGCGCTCGCCGGCCTGGAGCCGCCGGCTGGGCGAGGCCGGCGCCTGACCATCCATCTGCCCGAGGGTGGCGATTTCCTGCTGATCGACGAGAGCTACAACGCCAGCCCCGCCTCCATGCGCGCCGCCTTCGCCAATCTGGCGCTGTCCGACTGCGGCCTGCGCGGCAGGCGCGTCGCCGTGCTCGGCGACATGCGCGAATTGGGGGCGAACGCGGATGCCCTGCACGCGGGACTGGCGCCGGATCTCGAAGCCGCCGGCGTCGATCTGGTCTTTACCTGCGGGCCCCATATGCACGCGCTCTACCGGGCGCTGCCGCCCCGGATCCAGGGCTGTCACAAACCCGACTCGAAAGCGCTGGCGCCATATGTGCGCGAAGCCGTTCGTCAAGGAGATGTTGTGATGGTGAAGGGATCTTTGGGCAGTTATATGGCCTCGATCCTCGATACACTACTACAGCTTGATTCGGCTGATTCGCGTCGCTGAGGCGCGGACGGCATTCGGGAAGCATCATGCTCTTCAATCTTCTGGCCCCCCTGGCCGACGATTT
>JAQVKV010000422.1 GCA_028694545.1 Zavarzinia sp.
GTTCACCACCGTGTCTCCGCCCTGGTTGCCGTCCAGTTCGGGGGCCACGTTCACCACGGCGGGATTGGGGCTGGTCGCGAAGGCGACGCTACCCTCGAAACCGGTCGAGGCACCGTCTGTCAGGCTGACCAGACCACCGTTCAGGCGATAGAGGAATTGTTCGTATTCCGTCTCGCTCACCGCGATCTGGCCATCCTCGCCGCCCATGACGCGGATCAGCGGGCCGTCGCCGCCCAGGCGCTGGCGGAACAGGGTACCGAATTCCTCGACCGGGATGGTGCCCACGCCTTCGTCATAGGTCATGCCGGTACTGCCGCCGGTTTCACCCCCCTTTGTGTCCTCCTTGGTTTCCCCGCCGGAACCGAAGACATCACGCAGATATTGGTCCATCTTGTCGCCCATGGTCGCCTCGACGTCGCCTCCGATGTCGTTCAGCGTATCTTCGTGAAGGATGAAGCCCATGGCCGGCCGGCCGCTCTCGGGATCGCCTTCCTGCCAGAAGGATGTACCGCTCCAGCTTTCGCCTTCAGTTCCCCTGGTGCATTGCGGGTCCTTGTAGATCAGCGAACCGGTATCTGTCTTCAGCCAGCCGCCGTTCATGTCCCAGGCCTTCTTCTGCGCGGGATCGGTGGAATCGAACATGTTGTTCCAGGTGCCGGGTTCGTAATTCGGGTCCCAGACGTCGCCGAACTCGAAGGTGCCGGAGCCGGAAATGCCGGGATCGTCGTCGCCAGGATCGTCGGTGCCGCCACCGTTCAGGCCATCGCCGGTATCCGTGCCCGGACCCGTGTCGCCGTCAGCCGTGAAGGGGCCCGCTTCCGGCGGGGCGGGTTCCGTCGTCTCGTCCTTGGCAGATGCCCCCCAGTCATCGCTCGTGGTGGCGCCGAAACCGCCGGCAGGCTCGAAACTTGCCGGGGTATCACCACCGGTTTCGGCGCCGGTTGCGGTTTCCCCGGTACCGGCGGGAATGCTGGCGTCCTTCAAGGCGCCGAGCAGAAGATTCTTGAATTCCTCGGGTGAACCGACGGACCCGAAGTCCTTGCCAAGTCCTTCGATGATCCCCGAGGGATCCCCGAAGCCGGCCGTGGCCAGAATATCGGCGAAAGCGGTCGAGCGCGGATCCTCGAGACCTTCCTGATAGGCCTTCACCAGTTCGCCGTCCTCGAATTGGCCAAGCGTGTCCAGCATCTCGGGCGTGATCTTGAACTGCTCGAGCTCGTGGTCGCCGGTGGTCAGCTCGCCCTGGCCGCCGATCACCTTATCCAGTTGGCAATCGTCCAGCGGCCGACCCAAAGTCTTGCGTGTCATGGTTCTGTCCCCCAATCCGGTGTCGTGACTGATGGGGGAAGTGTCCGACGCCGGCCGGGAGGGAACCCCTCCCATACGGTAGGAACACCCCGGGTTTCGGTGTAACCGTCGTCACGCGAAAGCCGTTCAGCGTGCGGGCCCGGAATCGTCAAGGGCCGGGATGACGATGGCGGCGAGGCTCCGGTATTCGGTCACCACCTCGGCCCGCAGCACCGTCCCGGCCGTGAGTGCCCGCCGCGCCGCCGGCCCGCTCCAGACGAAGCCGTCCGGTTGTCCGGGGTCGCGGGCAAGCGCTATGTCGATCATGAAAGGATTGTCCTCGCCTGCCATGCTGCGCACCAGGTCCTCGTTGGCGAGCAGGCGGAACAGGCCCTCGCGGCTGGCCGGCAGTTCGGAAACCGCGACCACCGTGCCGAGGACATGATCGCGTTGACCATCCTCGCTTGCCGGATAGAGGCGGACGGTGGCGCCCGGCGGGATCTTCTTGCCCTCGGTCGCGGCGGCAAAGGCGGTGACGCGCAGGTCGGCGCCCGTGGGCACCAATGTCGCCAGCGGGGCGCCGGGAGCAAGGACATCGCCCGGGCCCGCCTTCAACTCGACCACGCGGCCAGCGACGGGGCTGCGCAAGACCCGCTCCAGTTCGATACGACGGTCCAGTGCCTCGACCTCGCGCGCGGCGTCGGCGACGGCGAGGTCGAGGTTCAGCACCTCGCGTTCCCGCGCGGCCCGGCTGCGCTGCAAATCGAAGCGGATGCGTCCCCGCTCGGCCAGGATCTGGGCGAGCTGATCCCGCGTGTCGAGGATGCCGGCGGTCGTGGCGAAGACCTGGCGATCGGTTGCGAAGCCCTTGGCCTGCAAGGCTTCGTCCGCCCGCCGGACCTTTTCGAGAAAGGCGAGTTTCTCGCGCAGGGAAGCCTCGCGTCGGTCGAGGGCGGAAAGCGCCTCGTCCGCGCTCTCCTGCTCCGTGGTCGCGGCCTGTTCCGAAATGGCGCGCAGCTCGCGGCGCTGGCGTTCCCGGTCGGCCAGCGTGGCGGCCGCGACGATGCGCTGCTGGCGGATCGTGGTCTGGTCGAAGGTGGCGACGATCTGCTCCGCCGTCACCGTGTCGCCGGGCGCGATACCCACGTCGAGCAGGCGCCCCCCCACGGTCGCCGCCAGATCGCTGGCTCGTCCCTCGTAAAGCACGAGGCCGCGCGCCTCGACCGTGACCGGCACCTCGACGACGAAGGCGGCCGCGATCAGGGCGGCGAGGGCCGCCATCAGGCCGAAGGCGGCGAGGCCCAGCCGCAGCGGGACAAGCCGCAAGGGTTCGTCCAGCGCATCCTCCCGGCCGAGGGAATCGAGTGCCTGGGCACGAAACAGACTTTCGTCGCTCATGGCGTTCCCTCCGCCCAGTCGTCGTCGAGGGGCGAGGGAACCGTCGTCCCCGCATGGCCGGTACCGTTGTCCAGGCAACGTCGGCACAGCCAGGCGAAGCGCTGACCGGCGACATCCAACGTATCGAGGAATTCGGGCGCGATGCGATTGTCGGTGCCGTCGGGCTCCATCTGGTCGGTGGGGTCGGCCTGCACCGTATAGCGCAGGCGATGGGCGAGGAAACGGGCAATGGCGCGGTAGAAACGCCCGGCGAAGGCGCCGTCCGTCGCCAGTTTCGCCGCGATCCGCTCGCGCGGGACTTCGAGCACGGTGACCATGGGCGAGGGCCTCACCGTCGCGGTGGACGGACCGTCGGTGACGAAGCCGATTTCGCCCAGGATCTCGCCCGGTCCGTTGACGCCAAGATCGCCAAGGCGCCGACTGGTGATGGCGACCCGCCCTTCGAGGATGATGAAGAGGTGGGAAGCCGCCTGTCCCTCGGTCAGGAGCGGACTGGCGCCGGCGACGCGCCGGACCCGACCATTGTCCACCAGCCAGTCGACATCACCATCCGTCAGGGCGGAGAAGAGGAAGAGGACCTTACGCATCAGCCTTCCTTTCGTTGTCCGGCTCTCCACCGGCTTCCGGGGTGGGCGCCTGCAGGCCGGCCAGGCGGGCGAATAGGCCGGGACCTGTCGCCAGCGTCGGGAAGTCGCCTTGCTGCACCAGCCGTCCGTCGGCGATCACGAGGATCTGCCCGGCATCGCGCAGGGTTTCGAGCCGGTGACTGACGACGATGCGGGTCACGGACAGGCCGCGCAGAGTTTCGAGCACGATGGCCTGCGTTTCCGCGTCGAGCGCGCTCGTGGCTTCGTCGAAGACAAGGATGGCGGGATTGCCCGCGAGTGCGCGCGCGATCAGCAGGCGCTGGAGCTGCCCGCCTGAGAGTCCCGT
>JAQVKV010000423.1 GCA_028694545.1 Zavarzinia sp.
TGTGCGACGCCGGCCTGCTGCATGCACCGGCCCGGCCCGACACGAGAGTCAGCCTGTCGGCGGGGATCGCCGTCGCGCCCGCGCAATCGGCCGCGCGCAAGGCGGAAGAGACGGCGGAAGCGGCACTGCATCTGGCCGCCAGCCTCGGCGGCAACCGCATCCGCTGGGCCGATTGAGCAACCCGGTTGACCGAACCGCCGGGCGCGCATGGCCACCTGCTTCAGCTTGCACGTGCCGAAGCCGTGCGGGACAGCTAAGGTCACGCAATGTCGACTCGTTCCAATCTGGCGCCCGAAGGGGCCGCCGCCAGCCGCCGTCTCGGCCTCATCGTCATCCTCGGCGCGCTGACCGCCTTCGCGCCACTGTCGATCGACATGTATCTGCCCGCCTTTCCGGCGTTGCAGGCGCATTTCGACGTGGGACCGGGGGCGGTGCAGGGTACGCTGGCCGCCTTCTTCGTCGGCCTCGCCATCGGCCAGTCGATCCATGGACCACTGTCGGACCGGCTGGGCCGGCGCCTGCCGCTGGTGGCGGGCATCACCGTCTATATCGCCAGTTCGATCGGCGCGATCTTCGCCCCGAGCATCGAAAGCCTGGTGTTGCTGCGCTTCGTGCAGGCGCTGGGCGGTTGCGCCGGCATCGTCGTCGCCAGGGCCATGGTGCGCGACCTGTTCGACGAGCGCGACTCGGCGAGGGTCTATTCCATGCTCATGCTGGTCATGGGGGTGGCGCCGATCCTTGCCCCCATGCTGGGCGGGCTGTTGCTTACCATCGCCGACTGGCGCTGGATCTTTGTCGCCCTGGCCGCCTTCGGCCTTGCCTGCCTGGCCGCCGTCTGGCTCGTCCTGCCCGACAGCCTGCCGCCCGAAAAGCGCCAGCGGGGCGGTATCCAGCCCGTGGTGCGCGCCTATCTGCACCTGATGGCGGATCCGGTATTCATGGGCTTCACCCTGGCGAGCAGCTTCGCCATGGCAGGCATGTTCGCCTATATCACCGGCTCGCCCTTCGTCTTCATCACCCTGCACGGCGTCAGCCCGCAGGACTACAGCCTGCTGTTCGGCCTGAACGCGGCCGGGCTGATCGCGACGAGCCAGATCAATCTGCGCCTGCTGCGCCGCCTGACCGGTCGGCGGATCCTGATCGTCGCCCTGCTGGCCAATGCCGGGGCGGCCGTGACGCTGGCCGGTGTCACATTGTGGCCCGGCACCGGGCTGATCGCCCTGCTGGTCCCCCTGTTCCTGACCATCGCCAGTCTCGGCTTCGTGACCGCCAACGCCATGGCGGCGGCCATGTCACGGGCGGGCGCCCATGCGGGCATCGCCTCGGCGCTGATCGGGGTGCTGCAATTCGCGCTGGGAGCGCTGGCCGGCGGCATGGTCGGCCTGCTGGAAGACGGCACGGCCGCGCCCATGGGCCTGACCATGGCCGCCTTCAGCCTGGCGGGGGTCGCGGCGCACCAGTCGCTGACCGGACGCCGCGCCGCCTGACGCCACTCCGCCTGATCAGACTTCGTAGGCCGCCTTGTAGCGTTCCACCGTGGCACGGTTGTCGTGTTGCCACGGGTGGAAGCCCGGCTTGTAGTAGCTGAGGTAGATCGGCAGCACCCGGCGCAGGATACCCGGCTTCACCAGGCCGAAGTGGATCGCCTTCCACAGGCTGCGCCAGCCCTTCGCCTCGCCCCGCGCCTTCAGCAGCGCGCCGGCGTTGTAATGCACCTGGCCGAGGAAGACCCGGGTCGCCAGCCGCATGGCCCGCACCCGCATGCGATAGCCGGCCAGCCCCTTCGGCTTCACGATGTTCCAGACATCGAAGGCAACGGACTTGTGTTCCGCCTCCTCGATCGCATGCCAGTGCCAGATGCGCGAGAATTCGGCATCGGCGCCCGCCATGAAGTCCGGATGGGCCAGCAGGTCATCCGCCAGGATCGCGGTGAAATGCTCGAAGGCGCAGGTCACCGCCAGCTTGAACAGAGGGCTGTCGTCCCAGGTCGCGATCTCGTCCCGCAGGCGCTGTTCAAGGGCGTCGACGTCGCCGCCGAAATCCTTGATCGCGTTATTGTAGCGGCGATGCTCGCGCGAATGGATGCCTTCCTGCTGCTGGAAGGCGGTGATTTCCGCCAGCAGCTTCGGATCGGTAACCCGGTCGCGGAAATGGACCACCGCCTCGATGAAATAGGTCTCACCCACCGGAAAGAGGATCGAGGAGCCATCCATGATGGCGGTCGCGACCGGGTTGCCGGCGAACCAGTTGCGCTTGTCCTCGCCCTTCAAGGCGAACTTGATGTTGCGCGGCTTGATGTCCAGCTTGCTCATGATCTTCCTCCCGCGGGCACGCCGATTACGCTTCGTAGGCCGACTTGTACTTGTCGATCAGGTGGCTGCTGTCGGTCTGCCAGGGATGGAAGCCCGGCTTGAAGTAGGCGAGGTAGTGCGGCAGCGTCTTACGCAGCACGCCCGGCCTGATCAGCGAGAAATAGGCGATGCCGAGCACGGTGTTGCGGAACCCGCCGTAGCCGCGCGCCGCCAGGAGGGCCTTGGCGTTGTAGCGGCTCTGGCCGACGAAGACGCTGGTCGCCTTGAACATGGCGCGGACGCGCATGAGATAGCCCTTCAGGCCCTTCGGCTTCACCAGGTTCCAGACGTCATAGGCGACGGACTTGTGCTCCGCCTCCTCGATCGCGTGCCAGCGCCAGATCCGGGCGAATTCCGGCTCCGCGCCTTCGAGGAAGTCCGGATGCGCCAGCACGTGTTCGGCCAGCATCGCGGTGAAATGCTCGAAGGCGCAGGTCAGCGCCAGCTTGTACTCGGGCGAGGCGTTGTCGCGTTCCAGCTTGTCGACCTCGGCCTGCAGGCGGGCTTCCAGCTCGGCGATATTGCCGCCGAAGGCTTCGACCGCCTTGTTGTAGCGGCGGTGTTCGCGCGAATGGATGCCTTCCTGCTGCTGGAAGCCGCGGATCTCGGCCAGCAGCTTCGGATCGGTCACGCGGTCGCGGAAGTGGACCACGGATTCGATGAAGAAGGTCTCGCCGATGGGGAAGAGGACGGAAGCGCCGTCCAGCATCGCGGTGGCCACGGGGTTGCCCCCGAACCAGTTGCGCTTGTCTTCCCCGGCAAGGGCGAACTTGATGTTACGCGGCTTGATTTCCGGATGATTCATCATCTCTCTCCTCATGGTCCGGCTCGGGCGCGCCGATGGCGGATCTGTATTTCTCGATCAGGTGACGGGTGTCCTTCTGCCAGGGGTGGAACCCCGGGCGGAAATAGGCGAGGAAGGCCGGCATCAGCGCCGGCAACACGCCCGGACGAACGAAAGCGAACTTCAGAAGGCCGAAGACCGTGAATCGGGCTTCGCCATAACCCCGGGCCGTCATCAGGTTCCGGGCGTTGTACTGAATATGTCCGACGAGGATCCGCGTGGCCGCCAGCAGGGCCCGGGTCCGCATCAGATAGCCGGCGAGGCCCTTGGGCTTCACCAGGTTCCAGACGTCGAAGCAGACGGACTTGTGTTCCGTTTCCTCGATCGCGTGCCAGCGCCAGATCCGGGCGAATTCCGGATCCGCCTTTTCGAGGAATTCAGGGCGTTCCAGCAGATATTCCGCCAGCATGCCGGTG
>JAQVKV010000424.1 GCA_028694545.1 Zavarzinia sp.
TCACGGTCCGGCCGATCCAGCAGATGACCGGCACCTCCGAATTCAACGAAGTCTTCTTCGACGGGGCGGAGACGGCGTCGGAAAACATCGTCGGCAAGCCGGGCGAAGGCTGGAAGGTTGCCATGGGTACCCTGGCCTTCGAGCGTGGCGCCTCCACGCTCGGCCAGCAGATGGCCTTCCGCAACCAGTTGGACGAAATCATCGCGATCGCCAAGGCCAATGGTCGGGCGAAAGAGCCGATGATCCGCCAGCGCATCGCGGAGGCCTGGATCGGGCTGCAGATCATGCGGGCCAACGCGCTGCGCATGCTCTCGCAGGCCGAGCGGCCGGAACTCCCGCGCGAGGCTTACGTCTCCAAGCTTTATTGGGCGACCTGGCATCGTGATCTGGGCAAGCTCGCGATGGACGTGCTGGGGCCGGAGGCGGAGATCGCCCCGGGCGCGCCGGGCACCTACGAACTGACGCCGCTGCAACAGCTGTTCCTCTTTACCCGTTCCGACACGATCTATGCCGGGACCAATGAAATCCAGCGCAACATCATCGCGGAGCGTGCCCTCGGCATGCCCCGCGAGGCGCGCGCCTGAAGGTTCGTTCGATCATGGCTGCACCAACCCCCGCCTATCCCCCTGCCCATGGCCTTCTCGCCGGCAAGACGGTGCTGATCACCGCCGCGGCGGGCACCGGCATCGGCTTCTCGACCGCGAAGCGCGCGACCGAGGAAGGTGCGCGCGTGATGATCTCCGACATTCATGAGCGCCGCCTCGGCGAGGCGGCGGCGCGGATCGAGGCGGAGACGGGCACGAAGCCGCTGACCCACCTGTGCAACGTGACTAGGCAGGTGGATGTGGACAGCCTGATCGCGGCGGCGGTCGATGGCCTTGGCCATGTCGACGTGCTGGTGAACAATGCGGGGCTCGGCGGTTCCGCTCCCCTCGTCGAGATGACGGACGAGCAGTGGAACATCGTCCTCGACGTAACCCTTACCGGTACATTCCGGATGATGCGCGCCATGTTGCCGCACATGATGGAGCGCAAGGGCGGGATCATCGTCAACAACGCCTCCGTGCTCGGCTGGCGGGCGCAGAAGCTGCAGGCGCATTACGCGGCCGCCAAGGCCGGTGTGATGGCGCTGACACGCTGCGCTGCAATGGAAGCGGCGGAGCACAATATTCGTATCAATGCGGTTTCACCCAGTTTGGCGATGCATGAATTCCTGAATCGGGTGACGAGCGACGAGTTGCTGGCCCAGTTGACGTCGCGTGAAGCTTATGGTCGCGCGGCCGAGACATGGGAAATTGCGAACGTTATTATCTTTCTGGCCAGCGAATACGCCACTTACATGACGGGCGAAGTGGTGTCAGTTTCCAGTCAGCATGCTTGACTTAGTCCGTCAAACGTCATAACCCCAAGCGTCCTTAGTGGAGGAGAGACCCATGAGCGATCTGGCGACTATCACCGAAGAAATGAAGAAGCGCGTCGGCGACAATTCCGGCCTTGGCGCGTCCGTGAAGTTCGACTTCAAGGGCGACGGCATCGTCTACGTCGACGGCAAGTCGGTTCCGAACGAAGTCTCGAACGAAGACAAGCCGGCCGATTGCACCATCAAGATCTCGAAGGACGACTTCGTCGCCCTCGGCGATGGCAAGCTGAACCCGACCACTGCCTTCATGATGGGCAAGATCAAGGTCGAGGGCAACATGGGCGTCGCCATGAAGCTGCAGACGATCTTCAAGTAATCGTCTGACGATCTTCCGTCACGAAGGGCCGTCCCGGGCAACCGGGGCGGCCCTTCTCGTTGAGGGGCGTCCATTTGAGGGGTGCGGTGGCCGATCGTCCTCTGCTATCAGGGTATCGGGAGGACACGAGATGACACCATGGGACGGCGTGCACGAATTCGTGCAGGTTGTGGAGATCGGCTCGTTCACCCGGGCGGCCGAGAGCATGGGCGTGTCCAAGTCCTTCATCTCGAAACAGGTGACCGACCTCGAGAATCGCATGGGTGTGCGCCTGTTGCAGCGCACAACGCGTCAGGTTTCACTGACGCCCGAGGGCGAGGTCTTCTACCGCCATTGCCGCGAGATGGCGGAAGCCTTTGCCCGGGCCCAGGCGGATGTCTCCGAGATGCAGGAAAAGCCGACGGGCCTTTTGCGCATCGCGCTGAACAATACCTATGGCGTCGAATTCATGGCGACGGCGGTCGCCGAATTCGCCTCGACCTACGACAAGCTGACGGTCGAGGTGGTGACCTCGCTGACCGACAGCGATCTCGTCGGCGATGCCAGCGATGTCATGATCCGCTACGGCCAGCAGGAGGATTCGAGCCTCTATGCCCGCCAGATCGGCCATCAGTCCTTCTGCCTGTGCGCGACGCCCGCCTATTTCCGCAAGCATGGCAAGCCGAAGAACCTCGCCGATCTCAAGGAACACAATTGCCTGACCAACCGGACCGGCTATTGGCAGTTCAATTCGGCCGGTGGCACCATGAAGGTGAAGGTGAACGGCACCTGGCGCTGCGATGACGGCTCCGGCATTCTTGCCGCCGCGCGCTGCGGCCTCGGTCTCGCGCAATTGCCCGTCGTCTTCATCCGGCGCGAATTGCGCACCGGGCAACTGGTCGCGCTTGAGGATGAGTGGAGTTTCTTCGACCGCGACGTCTGGGTCGTCTATGGCCACAAGCAGAATCTTTCCCTGAAGGTCCAGCTCCTGCTCAATTTCCTCGGTCAGCGCTTCATGCGCGCGCAGCAGCGCCCCGAGCGGCTGGACATGATCGCGGACTGGCAGGACGGCGACTGATCATTCGGGCTCGCCGCCCCACCGCAAGGCAAGCACGGCGAGAACGCCGAAGCCGAGCATGGTGACAGGCAGGGCCTGCATCACCGGCAGGGGCAGGGCGGCGACGATACCGGCCCCGGCCGCCCCCACCAGCATATGCAGCGCGCCAAGCGCCGCCGCGGCGGTCCCGGCGACATGGCCGACCGGCATGAGCGCGTGGCCGATCATCAGGGGCAGCAGCAGGCCGTTGCCGATCTGCGCCAGCAGGGCGCCCGCGATCGGTACCCAGGGGCCGGAAATCCCGGCCGCTTCCGCGATCAGGATCGAAAGTCCGCCGGCCAGGGTGAAGAGCAGCCCGGCCCGGCGTCGTGCCCGGGCACCCCGGATCAGCCGGGCGAGGCTGACCGCCAGGGCGAAACAGGCGGCATAGGCCGCCGTCACCAGGGAGACGGCGAAGGCCCCCCAGCCAAACTGGCGCACCAGTACGGGCTGGGCCGCCGCCACTTCGGCATAGGCGCAGCCGATCAGCGCGGCGGAGGCGAGCGCGTGGCCGAGGAAGGCGCGGTTGGCGAGGACCCGTGTGTAATCCCGCAGGATGCTGCCGAAGCCCCCCCGTCCATCCCGGGCATGGTGGCTTTCAGGCAGGCTGGCGGCGACCCCGAGGGTGACGAGAATGCCGCAGACCACCGCGAGGCCGAGAGACGAGCGCCAACCGAAGGCATCGCTCATCACCCCGCCGATGATGGGGGCAAGGCCGGGCATGACCGACATGGCCCCGGTCAGGATCGCCATGACACGCAGGAACTGCGGGCCGTGGAAACGGTCCCGGGCGATGGCG
>JAQVKV010000425.1:0-1300 GCA_028694545.1 Zavarzinia sp.
CCGGCCAGCAGGCGGATCTTGTCGCCCTTGTCGAAGAATTGCGGGGCGAAGACGGCGCAGCGCGTGTGCAGGCGAATGGAATTGAGCTGCGGCAGGGCCTGCAGACGCGTCAGCACCTTTTCCAGCGCGGCGGGCGACAGGGTCAGGGGATCGCCGCCGGACAGGATCACTTCGCGGATCGCGGGATCGGCCCGGACATGGTCGACCAGGGCGCCAAGGGTCTGGTCCAGGTCCGCCGGGTCCTCGCCGTACATCTCGGTCAGCACGTCCTGGCGGAAGCAATATTGGCAATGGGCGGCGCAGAGCGGCGTCACGAGGAACAGCACCCGGTCGGCATATTTCTGCACGATCGCCTTCGATGCCGTCTTCATGTTGCTGCGGTCGTCGACGAAATCGGCGACTTCGCCCGGGGCCCGCTGCTCCATGCGTTCCCGGCCGGGATAGACCACGCGATGCAACGGGCCGCCCGTGTGGCCGAGCGCGGCCGCTTCCGCCTTCAGCTTTTCGCCGTAGAAGGCCGTCACCTTGATCGGCAGCAGATGGGCCGCGCGCGCCAGCCGGTCATAGGCGGCGTTCAGCGCCGCCTGTTCGGCGATGGGGGAAGGGGGGCGGCGCAGCGCCGACGGGCTCAAGGCGGAACTCCGGTTGCGGGATCGCCCGTTGTCTAGACCGAAGCGGCGCCGGGGACAATGGGGCCCGGCGCCGTGGGGCCATGTCAGCCCGCCTTTCCGGGTCACGCCTTGATGAAGGCGAGGACGTCGGCGTTGAATTTCTCCGCCTCGGTCTGGGCGAGGCCGTGGGCGCCGCCGGGATAGACCAGTAGTTTCGCGTGTTTCACGATCGCGGCGCTCAGCCGGCCGGAAGCGTCGATCGGCACGATCTGGTCGTCGTCGCCGTGGATGACGAGGGTCGGCACCGTGATCGCCTTCAGGTCGGGCGTATAGTCGACTTCCGAGAATTCGCGGATGCAGTCGTACTGCCCCTTGATGCCGCCGGCCATGCCCTGGAGCCAGAAACTGTCGCGCAGGCCCTGGTTCGTCGCGACACCCTCCCGGTTGAAGCCGTAGAAGGGGATGGTCAGGTCCTGATAGAACTGCGAGCGGTCGAGGGCGGTGCCTTTCCGGATATTGTCGAAGACTTCGAGCGGCGTACCGTTCGGGTTGGCGGCGGTCTTCAGCATCAGGGGCGGCACGGCGCCGACCAGCACCACCCGGGCGACGCGGTCGTTGCCGTGACGGCCGATATAATGGGCGACTTCGCCGCCGCCGGTCGAATGGCCGATCAGGATGGCATCCTTCAG
>JAQVKV010000425.1:1400-3607 GCA_028694545.1 Zavarzinia sp.
TCAGCATCAGGGGCGGCACGGCGCCGACCAGCACCACCCGGGCGACGCGGTCGTTGCCGTGACGGCCGATATAATGGGCGACTTCGCCGCCGCCGGTCGAATGGCCGATCAGGATGGCATCCTTCAGGTCCAGATGCGCGATCAACTCGGCGAGATCATCGGCATAGCGGTCCATATTGTTGCCGTCGAAGGGCTGGGCCGAGCGGCCGTGGCCGCGCCGGTCGTGGGCGATCACGCGATAGCCGTTCTGCGCGAAGAACAGCATCTGCGCGTCCCAGGCATCGGCGCTCAGCGGCCAGCCGTGGGAGAAGACGATCGGCTGGCCCTTGCCCCAGTCCTTGTAGAAGATTTCGGTGCCGTCGCTGGTGGTGAAGGTGGTCATGGTCATTGCTCCTGTATCATTAGGGGTTACGAAAATCACGGCGCCGCCGCGCATGGGAAGGGCTAGGCCGAGGCCGAGGAGGCCGCCGCCCGCGAGGACGAGGCGTCGGGTCGGTCCGGAGGTGTGGTCGTGCATCGGCAGGTTCCATCGCTTGTCATCAATTAGATTGTGCACAATGGAATAACGGCATGGCCGGGCGTTGTCAATACGCACAATTCAATTGTGTGCGATTTTTATCGGAGCGTCGGGAACGACGGTGTCGTCGCCCGGAGAAACCCCGCGGATTCCGCGCGCTTCCGCCGCCGCCTGACGTTCGCGGAAAGCGATTTCCTCTCCCCATATTCCCGTAGTGGTGTCTAGACTGCGGCGACGTCCGGGCGGCACAAGCCCGGCGCAGGGAGAACCGGGGGAGAGGCATGAGCTATTTCGTCACCGGCGGCACGGGGTTCCTGGGCCGCAATCTGATCGACGCCCTGCTGAAGCGTGACGGCACCATCTACGTGCTGGTGCGGGCCGGATCGAAGAAGAAGCTGGAAGAGCTGAAGGAAGAACGCTGGGAACGCGACGCGGACCGGATCGTCGGCGTCACCGGCGATCTGGGCAAGAAGCGCCTCGGTGTCTCCAAGGCCGACATGGAGCAACTGTCCGGCGAGGTCCGGCACGTCTTCCATCTCGCCGCCATCTACGACCTGACCAACGAGGATCAGGACGCCCAGGTGAAGGCCAATGTGGAAGGTACGCGCAATGCGGTCACCTTCGCCGAAGCCGTGGGTGCCAAACAGTTCCACCACACGTCCTCCATCGCCGCCGCCGGCCTCTACGAAGGCTATTGGCGCGAGGACATGTTCGAGGAATGGGCGGCGGACGATCACCCCTACTACCGCACCAAGCACGACAGCGAATTGATCGTGCGCGAGGAATGTTCGATCCCCTGGCGCATCTACCGCCCGGGCATCGTCGTCGGCCATTCCGAGACCGGCGAGATCGACAAGATCGACGGCCCCTATTTCTTCTTCAACCTGATCCTGCAACTGCGTCGCGCCGTGCCGCAGTGGATCTCGCTGCTCGGTATCGAGGGCGGGTTGCTCAATATTGTGCCGGTCGATTACGTCGCCCGCGCCATGGACCATATCGCCCACAAGCCGGGGCTGGAGGGCCGGGCCTTCCACCTGACCAACCCGAAGCACAACCGGGTGGGCGAGGTGGTGAACATCTTCGCCAAGGCGGCGGGCGCGCCGCAATTCTCGCTGCGGGTGGACAGCCGGGTGTTCGGTTTCATCCCGGCGGGCGTGCGTGGCATGCTGGCCAACCTGCCGCCCGTCCGCTCGATCATCGATACGGTGCTCGGCGGCTATGGCATTCCGCGCCAGGCGCTGAAGTTCTTCAACTATCCGACCAAATTCGACAATCGCGACACGGCGAAGGCCCTGAAAGGTTCGGGCATCGCCTGTCCGCCGTTGGGTGACTATGCCGGCTTCATCTGGGACTATTGGGAACGCCACCTGAACCCGGAACTGCACCGCGACCGTTCCCTGACCGGGGCGGTCGCCGGCAAAGTGGTGGTGATCACCGGCGCGACCTCGGGCATCGGTCTCGAAACCGCGCGCAAGGTGGCGGCGGCCGGCGCGAAGACGATTATCTGTGCCCGCAAGCAGGAGGAACTGGACACGGTCCAGGCCGAGCTGCGTGCGGCGGGCGGCGATGTTCATGCCTATTCGGTCGACGTCGCCGAGATGGAAAGCTGCGACCGCTTCATCGCCGCGGTGCTGAAGGACCATGGCCATGTCGATGTGCTGGTCAACAACGCCGGGCGTTCCATCCGCCG
>JAQVKV010000426.1 GCA_028694545.1 Zavarzinia sp.
CCGGACCCCGACAAGCTGATGACCGCCGTCCCTACGGGGCGGCGGTCGATCATTTGGCGCTCCGCATCCGGATCGCCTCGAACACCCGCCGCAAGGCGAAGGAACGGGCGATCGAGACGACGGTGAAAATGGCGCCCATCTTCAGGTTCTGCGCCAGCGTCGTGTGCAGCCCGAAGATCGGGAAGATCAGGATCTGCGTCACGACCGCGACGCCGTAGCCGACGATCACGTTGGCGACGGACTCGACCAGCGACATGAGGCGGGTCTGCTTCATGCCGCTGCCTCATCCATCGGCCAGCAGTTCAGCCGCGAGAGTTCGCAGCGCATGCGCCGCAACCAAGGGGACCACGCCGTTGCCACAGAGGCGAAGCCGGTCCACCCGGTGGGCCAACCCATCAGTGCCTCGACGAACAGCGGGTTCAAGGTCCGGCGCGGCTCGGAGGTATCGCTCCCAGCCATCGGCGTCACCAGGACCTGGCGGCCAAGCAGGCCGTTCACCGGCGTGTTCGCGAGTGTCGTCGCCCCGTCCTTGTGATCCCGCGCCGTCGGCGTCATCCACAATCCCACCGCATGGGTCAGATCGGCCGTCTTGCGGTTGCCCGCGCTCGGCTTGCAGCCGTCGTTCGCCATCGGCGTCGGCCAGTCCCGCGCCATGCGGTCCAGACCCTTCTCGTCTCGTCGTTCGCCGCCCCGGCTGCGGAAACTGTCGGTCTGCGGCGTGGGCCACATCGCAGCCGTGGTCGCCAGGTTCATGCCGTGCTGGCCCGCTTTCTGCGACGGCGTCGGTATTGTCTGCCTGTTCTCGTTGGCGCTGGCCCTTGGCGTCGGCCAGAGCCGCAGCAGTTCCGTCCGGTTCCCGCCACTCGACCGGGTGCCAGAGCAGGCGCGCGGGGTCGGCCAGATCGTCCCCTTCGCGGATGGCGAGGATGAAGAGCCGCTCGCGCTTGTGGGGCGCGCCGACTTCCGCCGCCGTGAAGAGGCCTGCCGCAAGGCGGTAGCCCATGCCGACCAGTCCTGCGGCGACTTCGGGGAAGCCGAGGCGGAGATGATGGGCGACATTCTCGAGGAAGACGAAGGGCGGTTCGACCTCGCCGATGATGCGGGCGACATGCGGCCAGAGGTGGCGCGGGTCGTCGGCGCCCCGGCGTTTGCCCGCGACGGAGAACGGCTGGCACGGATAGCCCGCAGTGACGATGTCCACCGCGCCGCGCCACGGGCGGCCGTCGAAAGTTGCAACATCGTCCCAGACAACAGCCTGATCCAGGGACGCGTCTTCCATCCGCGCCACGAGAGTGGCTGCGGCGAAGGTTTCCCGTTCGACATGGCCCACAGCACGATATCCGGGGATGGCGATGGTGAGCCCGAGGTCGATACCGCCCGCGCCGGAGCAGAGGGAGAGGCCGAACAGACATGCGTCTCCGGCTCCGGAAGCGTCTCCGGAGGAAGGTAGAGCCAGGTCATGCATGTCACGCGGCGGTCTGGCGCTTTCGCGCGGGTTCGGGTTCGGCGTCCGTGTCCGGCGTATCGGTGACGTCGCCCAGCCGCTCCGCCTTCACCTGCGCGAAGGTCCGGCCGTCGCCGTCGAGGATCGCGTCCTTGTCGGTTTCGGCCTGCCAACGCTCCACGGCGACATCGACATACGCCGCGCTGATCTCCATTGCGAAGACGCGGCGGCCATTGGCCTCGCCCGCCATGATCTGCGACCCGGAGCCGGAGAACGGCTCATAGCAGAGGCCGCCCCGCGCCACATGCTGGCGCATCGGGATCCCGAAGGCGTCGAGCGGCTTCGGCGTCGGATGGTCAGGCCGGTCATCCTTGGCGAAGCTGGGAAGCGCCCATGTCGATGGCAGCGTTTCCTCGGCCACCTTCGGCGGGCGGTTCGGGCGACGCCAGCCCATGAAACAGGGCTCGTGCTTCCAGAGGTAATGCGACCGGGTCAGGACGCCCCGGTCTTTCACCCAGATGATTTGCTGATGCACAAAGGCGCCTGCCTTCTCCCAGCAGGCTTCCAGCATCGCCTGGCGGCGCGGGGCGTGCCAGCAGTACCAGGCAGCATCCTCGGCGATGGCTTCCGCCACGGCTGCAGCGATGAACCCGTCATAGAGTTCCGCGCCCTGCGAACTGTCGTCCCAAGTCGTGCCGTAGGACGCCGACCAGTCCTTGTTGCGGGTCGGATGGTTCGAGCCGTCGTAGTCGACGAGATACGGTGGATCGGTCGCGAAAAGGATCGCGCGCTCACCGTTCATCAGGCGGCGCACATCGGCCGCGCTGGTGCTGTCGCCGCAGAGCAGCCGGTGATCGCCGAGGATCCAGAGATCGCCCGTCCGCGACGCCGGATTGCGTGGGGGTTCGGGGATGGTCACCGGCGGCACGGAGCCCCCGGCGCCCTCTTCCTCGCCGCCACCGTCGAGATCGAAGGCCAGCAGCTTGTCGAGTTCGCCATCGGAAAACCCGACCAGCGACAGGTCGAAGTCTTCGGCCAGCAGGTCGTTCAGTTCCGCCGACAGCAGCGCCTCGTCCCAGGTGCCGAGTTCCGTCAGCTTGTTGTCCGCAATCCGGTACGCCCGGCGCTGCGCTTCGGTCAGGTGCCCGAGCACGATCACCGGCGCCTCGGTCAGCCCGAGCTGCGTCGCGGCCAGCACGCGCCCGTGGCCTGCTATCAGTTCGCCGTCCTCGCCGACGAGGCAGGGCACGGTCCAGCCGAACTCGGCCATGCTGGCGGCGATCTTCGCGACCTGATCCGCGCCATGCGCCTTCGCGTTCTTCGCGTAGGGCTGGAGGCGCGACAGCGGCCACGTCTCGATCGCGTCCGGGGCGAAGCTCAACGTCATGATGGGCACGGTTCCTCGGTCGGGTGGATGCCGGTGGCTTCCGGACTCCGGATGCCGGGCCGGACTCCACACGGGGTCCAGCGGCCACCAGCGGTGTCCGGTCGGAAGGCCAGCGTTCATTGGTGTTTGCGCGGGGCGCGCGTGGCTCCGGCTTCCGGGTGGCTTCCCAAAAATCCGGCCCTGTCGCTGGCGATGTCCCGCGCTTCGCCCGCCAGCATACGAATATCGCCAGGAAGGAACCGGAAACTGCGGTGGGCTGGACCCCGGCCGGACCCTCGCTGGATACCGGCGTCCAGGTGGCCCCCGTCAACGCAAAGGGGAGAGCGAGCTTTCCAGCGCACTCTCCCCATCTTGCCTTCAGAATAGCATGGATCTGTTGCAGATGTCGAAGGAAAAAGTGTTGCAACACATTGGAGTCGCTCACGCATTCAGCCGCGCGGCGATCTTGGTCAGCGCCAGCTGCCAGCGACGCCATGCGGTCGTGCGGTCGCAGCCGAGCTCACCGCTGATCTGCTTCCACGGCACGCGGGCGGCGCGCGACCAGACCAGCTTGCGCTCCGCCTCCTCGATCCAGAGCACCCAATCGAAGGTCTGCTCGAGCCGGGTGATCGCGGCGGCCGAGGGCCAGACCCGCATCGGCTGCGGCTCCATCGCCGCGATCTCGCGGCTGGTCCGCACGATGTCGGGCCAGGTGTTGAAGTAGCCCTGCGCCTTCACCGGCGGCAGCTTGCGCAGGGTGCGGAACGCCTCCTCGAAATGATCGGCGACGCA
>JAQVKV010000427.1 GCA_028694545.1 Zavarzinia sp.
GGATGGGGTGAGGGGGATTTACAGCCAGCCCTTTCGCTTGAAGTAGAGATAGGGCAGCACGGCGGAAACGATCATGAGCAGGATCGCCATGGGATAGCCGAAGTCCCAGTGCAACTCGGGCATGAGTTCGAAATTCATGCCGTAGATCGAGGCCATCAGGGTCGGCGGCAGGAAGACGGTGGCGGCGACCGAGAGGATCTTGATCACCCGGGTCTGCTCGATGTTGATCATGCCGAGCGTCGCGTCGAGCAGGAAATTGACCTTCTGCGCCAGGGCCGAGGCATGTTCCGCGATCGAGCGGATGTCGCGCGCCATGGTCTTCAGGCGGGCGCGGTAATCCTTCTTCACCTCGGGCATCAGCACCTGGGTGAGGAAGGTGACCACGCGCTCGATCGAGGCGAGGCTTTCGCGCACCTTGCCGGTCAGGTCGTCGAAACGGCCAAGGGTGCGCAGCGCTTCCTCGAGGTCGATGGTGGCGGCGTCGACCTTGGTGCGGGCGCGGAAGACATCGCGCGAGAGCGTGTCCATCTCGGCGGCGACATTTTCGAGGACGTCGGCGGCGCGGTCGATGATCGCCTCGATCAGGCCGGCCAGGGCCGTCTCCCCGGTCTCGCAATGGCCGGGCAGCTTCAGGGCCCGTGTCGCGAAGATGGTGAAGGCCAGCGGATCGGAATAGCGCAGCGAGACGAGGACGTGATTGGCCATGACGAAGGTGATGGCGCTCGCCTCCGCCGTCGGCGTGTCGGCCTTGGAGACCACGGTCGCGGTCATGAAGCGCGCGCCGTCCACCTCGTAGAGGCGGGACGAGGCTTCGATCTCGCGCATCTCCGCCCTTGTCGGCAGGTCGATGCCGAGCAGGGCCTCGAGGGAATGCTCCTCGTCGGTGGTAGGGTCGAGGATGTCGGCCCAGACCAGGCGTTCCGGCAGCACGGACCCGAGGTGCCAGGGGGTCCGGGTCAGGCGGCCGTCGACGATGTGATAGAGCGTCACCATGCCGCCGTCTCTCCCCTTGCGTATCCTGGTCCGCGCCCGTTTTAGGCGCCCGCCCGCCGCCCCGCAAGCCGGCGGATGGCCCGGCGCATCCGGGCAAGGGGACGCGGGCCGATCAGCCGGGCGAGGGTGGGGCGCTCCGCTTCCGGTTCGAGGGCAAGGCCGACGCCCTCGATCTCGCCATCGTCGCTCACCGAGCGGACGACGAGTTCGACCGGACCATAGGGCAGGCGGTCGCCCGCCACCGGTTTGCCACCGAATGCCGCTTCGAGGGCGGCGGCGATGGTCTTGCCGGCGTCCCGGGGGCGGATGTCGATGCCATAGAGCCGGCCGAAATCGTCGATCGACTGGTGGGGATCGACGGCGAAATCGCCGGCGGCGGCGTTCGCTCCGCCATCCTTGCGCGCCGTGGCGAAGATGCGGTCCAGGGTCAGGATCTGTTCCGGATCGGCGATGACGAGGACATAGTCGCGCGGCGCCAGCCGGTCCAGGTCCCCGGGCTCGACCACCGTGCCCGCGCGCAGCACGGACAGCACCCGTGCCCCTTCCGGCAGGGGCACCTTGGCGAAGGGCTGGGCCAGCACGGCGGAACCGGGCAATACGGTATAGCCGACGATGTCGCGCTGGGCGCCGAAGGGCACGTCCACGTCGCGCCGGTCGGCATGGCCCTTGGACGGCGGCAGGGCGAGGTTCAGGAAGCGCGCCGCCGGCGCCACGGTCCAGCCCTGCAGCATGAGCGAGGTGAGCACGACGACGAAGGCGACGCCGAACAGGGTCTCGCCGCCCGGCATGTTCTCGATGATGGCGGGCAGCGCCAGATAGATCGGCACGGCGCCGCGCAGGCCGACCCAGGCGGCGAAGGCGCGCTCGCGCATGGTGAAGCGGAAGGGCCACAGGCACAGGAAGACGGCGAGCGGCCGCGCCACCACCATGAGCACGGCGGCGACGCCGAGCGCGGGCAGCAGCACGGGCAGCAGCTTGGTCGGCGTCACCAGCAGCCCGAGGGTGAGCAGCATGGCGATCTGGGCCAGCTAGGCGATCCCGTCGTTGAAGCGCAGGATGAGCTGGCTGGCGCGGTGCCGCTCGTTGCCGAGCACGAAGCCGGCGACATAGACCGCGAGAAAACCCGAGGTGCCGAGCAATTGCGCCCCGGCGAAGACGGTGAGCACCGAGGCCATCACCAGCACGGGATAGAGCCCGGCCGACAGTTCCAGCCGGTTGACCAGGGCGAAGATGGCGCGCCCGCCCACCCAGCCGATCAGGGCGCCGCCGCCGATCTGCAGGGTGAAGGTGGCGATGCCGCCGAGGATGGTCATGTCGCGCGCGCCCACCAGCTCGATCGCGAGCAGGGTGAGGAAGATCGCCATCGGGTCGTTCAGCCCGGATTCGACCTCGAGGGTGGAGGCGACGCGGCGCGCGATCTCGAGCTTCTGCAGGCGCAGCAGGAAGAAGACGGCGGCGGCGTCGGTCGAGGCGACGATGGCGCCGATCAGCAGGGCGCCGGCCGGCGGCGTGCCGAACATGGCCCAGGCCGCGACCGCGACGATGCCGGCCGTGATCGCGACCCCGACGGTCGCAAGCACGAGCGCGGGCCGCCCGGCGACGGCGAAGGTGCTGCGCTGGGTGCGCAGGCCGCCGTCGAACAGGATGACGGCCAGCGCCACCGAACAGACGAAATAGGCCCCGGTGACATCGTCGTAGCGGATGCCGAGACCATCGTCCCCGGCCAGCATGCCGAGGCCGAGAAAGACGAGCAGCACCGGCGCCCCGAGACGTGAGGAGACACGTCCGGCGACGATGGCGAAGACGCCCATCAGGGCGCCGATGAGGATGATCTGATAGGTGAGACTCATGTTCGTTCCGCCGACCCGGCCATAGTGTAGACGGCACGGCGCCGTTCGCGCCATGGTCCAGCACGAGAAAGTGGCGTCGTATCAACGGACTATGGCGGGAATGCGAAGGCCCTGAGTCCCGGAATCGCGTATTTCAGGGCAGGAACAGCGCCCGCCCGGCCCGCGTCTCCTCGACGACGAAGCGGCTGACGGCGCGGATGCGCGGCAGGTCCTTCAGGTCGGCATGGGTGACCATGTAGAAGGAACGGGTCAGGTTCACGGCCCCGGGCAGCACGGGGACGAGGCCCGGTTCGGTGACGGCGGCGAAATGCGGCAGCACGCACAGCCCGTGCCCCGCCTTCGCCGCCTGGAGCTGGGCGACGAGGCCGGCGCTGCGGAAGCACGCCTTGATGCCCGGATGGATCTCCGCCAGATAGTCGAGTTCCGGGGTGAACAGCAGGTCGTCGATATAGCCGATGAAGCCGTGATAGGGCAGGTCGTCCACCTGGGTCGGCGTGCCGTGCTGGGCAAGATAGGTTTCGGCGCCATAGAGGCCAAGGCGATAGTCCGTCAGCTTCACCGCGACCAGCCGGCCGGAGCGCGGCGGCGAGAGGCTGATGGCGAGATCCGCCTCGCGCTTCGACAGCGAGAAGACGCGCGGCATGGCGACCAGCTGGAGTTCCAGTCCGGGGTGCTGCGCCGCCAGCCGGCCGAGCCGGGGGGCGAGGAACAGGGTGCCGAAACCATCCGGCGCGCCGATGCGGACGGCGCCCG
>JAQVKV010000428.1 GCA_028694545.1 Zavarzinia sp.
GCCCGCCTTCGATCTCGTCGCCCAGGCGCTGTCCGGCTTCATGGCCCTGACCGGGGAGGCGGACGGCAGCCCCATGAAGATCGGCGAATCGATCGGCGATCTCGCCGCCGGGCTCTTCGCTTCCTGGTCGATCCTCGCCGCCCTGCTGGAACGGGAGCGCACCGGCAAGGGCCGCCGGCTCGACATCGCCATGGTCGATTCCCTGGTCGCCCTGCTGCCCACCGCCGTGGCGCAATGGATGTTCGGGACGGGCGCGCCCACACGGGTCGGCAACCGCCATCCCCTATCCACGCCCTTCGGTGCCTATCCGGCGCGGGACGGCCATCTGGTCATCTGCGTGCTGAACCAGAGCCAGTTCCGCAATCTGGCCGAGACGCTGGGCCAGCCGGAACTGGCGGATGATCCCCGTTTCGCCAGCGATGCCCTGCGCACGGAGCATGAGGCGATCCTGCGCGGGCGGATCGAGGCGGGTCTTGCCCGCTGGACCGTGGCGGAAGCGGTCACCGCCCTTTCCGCCGCCGGCGTTCCCGCCGCGACGATCGCCGAGGCGGCCGAGGTTTTCGAGGGTGCGCAGGTCCGCGAACGAGGCCTGATCGGCGAGACCCGTCACCCGCAACTCGGTCCGATCCCCACGATGGAACAGCCGGTCCATTTCGCGGGACTGCCCCGGGGTGGCCAGCGTCCGGCACCAGCGCTCGGTGCCGACAATGCCCAGGTCCTGTCGCGCTGGCTGGCCCTGGGCGATGACCAGATCGCCAGCCTTGCCGACAAGAGCACCATCACAAGGGAAGACCGTTCATGACCACGCCCCTCGACGAGACGGATGCCATCGCGCTCGACCAGATCCGCCGCCTCTGCGCGCAGACCATCGCGCCGGCGGCCAGCGCCTGCGATGCCGAAGCGCGCTTTCCGCGAGCGCAACTGAAGGCGCTGGCGGAATTGGGCGCCATGGGCATGAACCTGCCCGAAAGCTGGGGCGGCCCCGGGCTTTCGGCGCCAGCCCTCGCCCTCGCGGTCGAGGCGGTGGCAGGGGCTTGCGGTGGCACGGCCTCCGCCCTGACCGCCCATTTCCTGGCAACTGACGCCATCCTGATCGGCGGCGACGATACCGCCCGCGCGCGCTGGCTGCCCGCCGCCGCCAGGGGCGAGACCCTCGGCGCCTTCGCCCTGACCGAACCCCGCGCGGGCTCGAACCCGGCCGACATGAAGTGCCGTGCCGTGCGCGATGGCGACGGTTACCACCTGAGCGGGGTGAAGCATTTCATCTCGAACGGTGGCGTCGCCGATTTCATCGTCGTCTTCGCCGTTACCGATCCCGATGCCGGCCACCGGGGCATCAGCGCCTTCGTCGTCGAGAAGGGCACGTCCGGCTTCACCGCCGGCCCGCCGGAGCCGACCATGGGCCTGAAGGGCGGCCATGTCTTCGAGCTGGCCTTCGATTGCCACCTGCAGGCGGATGCGCGCCTCGGGGCCGAGGGTAGCGGCTTCCGGACGGCCATGAAGGTGCTGGACAATGGCCGGATCGAGGTCGCGGCCATGTGTCTCGGGATCGCGCAGGTCGCCCTCGACGACGCCATCGCCTGGGCGAAGCAGCGCCCGATCGGTGGGCACATGCTGTCCGACTATCAGGGCATCCAGTGGATGATCGCGGACATGGCCACCCAATTACGCGCCGCCCGCCTGCTGACCGCCGAGGCCGCGCGCAAGCGGGGCACGGGCGAGCGCTATTCCCTCGACGCCGCCATGGCGAAGCTGCATGCCTCCGAGGCGGCGGGGCGGGTCGCGGACCTCGCCCTGCAGATCCACGGCGGCTATGGCTATACCGCCGCCCTGCCCCTGGAACGCCGGGTGCGCGACCTGCGCATCATGCGGATCTATGAAGGCTCGTCCGAGGTCCAGCGCGGCATCATCGCGCGACACCTGCTGGCCTGACCTCGGGCGCGGCATAACGGCTGGCGGGCCGGTTCAGGCCGAGGTGGTCGCGCAGGGTCTCCCCCTCGTACTCCCGGCGCAGCAGGCCACGATTCTGCAACTCAGGCACCACTTCGGCGACGAAATCGGACAGGCCCGCCGGCAGCGCCGGGAAGGTCAGCATGAAGCCGTCGCAGGCGCCTTGGGTGAACCATTCCTCCATGCGGTCGGCGATCTCGCTCGCCGTACCCCGCGCGGGCGCGTTGCCGCGCTCGTAACGCTGCCAGAGCTGGCGCGGCGTGAGCCGTTCGTCCCGGATCAGGCGCACAATCTGCTCGAAATAGACGGTCGACAGATTGGCCGATTTCGGGATGCGGTCGAGCGGGATGGGCTGATCGGGATCGAGGTCGGAAAGATCGGCCTCCAGATCCATACCGATCCGCTGATAGCCGACGACCGGATGGATCAGGTCCTGCAGGGCCTTATGCTTGGCATCCGCCGCCGCCTTGCTCTCCGCCACGGTCGGCGACAGGCCGGCCAGGATCTTCAGCTGGTCGGGCGTGCGGCCGAATTTCGCCATGCGTCCCTTAAGGTCACGGTAGAAGGCCTGCGCCTCCGCCAGCGTCTCGTGGGAGGTGAAAACCACTTCCGCCGTCTCCGCCGCCAGTTCCTTGCCGGCTTCGGACGAGCCGGCCTGGATGATCACCGGCTGGCCCTGCGGACTACGCGCGAGGTTCAGGGCGCCGTGCAGCTTGATGAATTCGCCGTCGTGATCGAGAGGATGGAACTTCGAGGGATCGAAATAGACTCCCTTCTCCTTGTCGAAGATGACGGCATCGTCGTCATAGGTGTCCCACAGCGCCTTCACCACGTCGACGAATTCCCGCGCCCGGTCATAGCGCCGGGCATGGGGCGGCATGGCGTGCAGGCCGAAATTCCGCGCGGCATAATCATTGGACGAGGTGACGACGTTCCACGCCGCCCGGCCCTTGCTGATGTGATCGAGCGAGCCGAAGAGACGCGCGAGATTATAGGGCTCGTGAAAGCTGGTGGAAGCCGTGCCGCCGAGACCGATATGTCGCGTCCGCCCGGCCAGCGCGGTCAGCAGGGTGACCGGTTCCAGGATGTTCATGTACATCGGATAACGCGACCAGGCGTCCAGGTTCTCGGTCCGCGCCGCCGGCGTATCTGCCAGGAAGAAGAGATCGAAGCGCCCCGCTTCGGCGAGCGCCGCCATGTCGGCGAAATAATCGACGTCGTTCGAGGGGTTCTTGGTCCGCGCCGACACCATCCAGGAGGACGGATGCGCCCCCGTCACATGGGCGAGCAGGGCAAGCGCCAGCCGGTTGTTGCTTTTCGTCATCGTCAGGTCCCTTCCATCGTTCCGGCTCAGCCGGCCGCCTTCATGTCGCTTCGCGCGTAACGGCTTTCCGGCCGCCGGAACCCCAGATGTTCCCGAAGGGTGGTGCCCTCGTAGTCGAGCTTGTAGAGGCCACGGCGCTGAAGCTCAGGCACGACGCCGGCGACGAAGGCTTCCAGCCCGTCGGGCAGGGTCGGGAAGATCACCATGTAGCCATCGCAGGCTCCGAGCGAGAACCATTCCTCCATCGCGTCGGCAACGTCCATCGGCGTGCCGATCACGCGCTTGTTGCCGCGCTCGTAGCGCTGCCAGAGCTGGCGCAAGG
>JAQVKV010000429.1 GCA_028694545.1 Zavarzinia sp.
AGAGCTATGAGGCCATCGGCGCCGCAGACTTGGCGCGCGTGGACGCAGTGCTGGCGGAGGCGGCCTGATGGCCCTCCACGCCCACATCACCTACCGCTCCGGCGCCCGGCCGCTGGTCTACGTGGACTGCCCCGAGTGCCAGGGAACGGGCCTCGGCCCTCTGCCCTACGACAAGTGCTTCGGCTGCAAGGGCCGCGGCTACCACACCCACACCGTCTCGTTCGACTGCTCCTGCGACGGCTGCCGCGAGTTCCGCGGCGAGATCGACGAGGACGGGAACGAGATCGAGCGGGAGGACGGCTGATGCGCCACCTCCGCTGGATCGCCCACGAGCTTCTAACCGCCGCCATCCTCGCCGCCGGCCTCTACGGGATCGTGCGCTCGATGGTCGCCATTGTCACCGGAGATCCCCTGCTGTGACCGAAGACGAAGCCAAGAGGAAGTGGTGTCCATTCGCGCGGGTTCCCATGTCCTACCTGGACAACTCGCCAGCCCCCGCTGTGAACCGCGCCTATAGCGGAAACAGCGCCGACGCCGGCTCCCTCTGCATCGCCTCTGCCTGCATGGCGTGGCGGGTACAGCGAGACATCGCCACCAACGCTGAGACTGGCATCTCTCGCGCTGTCGTCCTGGGCGGCTACTGCGGCCTCGCGGGAGCCGTCCAGTGACCCTCCCGCCACCGACCACCCGCACCGACTTCCGCGCCTACACCGCGCACGGAGTCCTGATCCATACCTTCGGCGACCGCGACCAAGCCGAGGCCTGGGCCGAGCGCGGCGGCGACCGCTACCCCGGCTACGTGCTCGTCGAGCATATCGAGACCATCACCGTCCGCGAGCGGCGGATCGGTAGGCGCCTGCCGGTGGTCGATGCCGACCATGCATCGGCCCGTCCGCCCGCCGTTCCCGCCCTGGGAGGCGCCTGATGCGCCCCCGCTCTCTCATCATCGACCTAGCCTCGGGCCTGCTGTTCGCCGCCGGCGTCGGCGCGATCGTCTTGGCCCTGGCGAGCATCGTCACCGGGGAGCCGCTGCTGTGAGCCGTTTCTTCGACCGCACCGCCCGACGCTGGATGAAGCAACGTCGTCGGGAGCTGGCCGGACCTTTCAACGAGGGAGTCCTAGCATGACCGCCCGCAAGCGCGGCTTCGCCGCGATGCCCCCTGAGCGCCGCCGCGAAATCGCCCGGATGGGCGGCGCGGCCGTGCGGCCCGAGAACCGCGGCTTCTCCAAGGACCGAGCCCTGGCCGTCGAGGCTGGCCGCAAGGGCGGCCAGGCCTCCAAGGGCACGCCCAAGCGGACGCCCGCCGAGCGGCTCGGCGTAAAGGGGCCGGCGCAATGAGCAAGCCGCTCGACCCCACCAAGGCGGCCTCGGCCGCCGCCGCCGTCAAGGCCAGCCTTGCGCGGATGGGCCTTGCCGACGACGATCAGCTCGTCATCGACAGCATCGAAGGCGAGACCGACTTCTTCGAGATCATCGACCGGCTGCTGCTGGAGCGCAACGAGGCCATCGCCATGGCCGATGGCGTCGGCAGGCTGATCGACGACCTGAAGGCGCGTCAGGACCGACTCAAGAAGCGCGGCGAGACGCTCAAGGCGCTCATCGAGCAGGCCATGCTCGTGGCCGAGATCGAGAAACCCGTCGTCCGCCCGGGCGGCACGCTCTCGCTCGCCCGCCGCGCGCCCGCCCTCGAGATCATCGAGGAGGCCGAGATCCCGGCGCGCTTCTGGGTGGCCGGCGATCCGAAGCTCGACAAGAAGAGCCTGACCGACGCCCTGCGCGCCCGGGCCAAGGCGCTCGAGGAGGCCGCGAAGATCGAGGACGCAGACGCCCGCCTCGAGGCCATCCAGCGGGCCGCGCTGGAGCACCCTGACATCCCCGGAGTCACCCTCGGGAACGGCTCCGTCTCTCTCACCATCCGGGTGAAGTAGCCATGAACACCAACGCTCTCACCGTCACCCCGCTCCGCTCAAGCTACACCGGCGCGCAGCTCGACCTGATCAAGCGCACCGTCGCGGCGGACACGAACGCAGAAGAGTTCAACCTGTTCATCGCCGTGGCCCAGCGGGCGCAGCTCGACCCGCTGCGCAAGCAGATCAGCGCCATCGTCTTCAACAAGAACGCCAAAGACCAGTCGAAGCGGCGCATGGCGATCATCACCACGATCGACGGCCTGCGCTCCATCGCCGCCCGCAGCCTGCGCTATCGGCCGGACGAGGACGAGCCTGACTTCATCTACGACGAGGCGGCCAAGAGCGACCTCAACCCGCTCGGCCTGGTCCGCGCCCGTGTCAACGTCTACATGAAGGACGCCGACGCGAACGAATGGCGCCGCGTTCCCGGCGTCGCCTACTGGGACGAGTTCGCGCCTATCGAGGCTGAATGGGCCGAGGGCGAGGACGGAAGGCGGCGGCCGACCGGCGCGCAGAAGCTCTCCGACACCTGGAAGCGCATGGGCCGGCTGATGCTGGCGAAGTGCTTCGACCCCGACACGGAGGTGCTGACCTCTGCGGGGTTCCAGCGTTTCTCCGAGGTCTCAGCGCCAATCATGCAGGTCACGCCCGGCGGGCTGGAGCCCGTGGACGCCAAGCCGTTCGCCCAAGCCTATGCCGGTCCGATGGTCACGCTAGACAGCGATGATCTGAATTTCTGCGTCACCCCCAACCACGACATGGTGACGACGACGGGCAAGATCGAAGCCGGCGCGATGTTCGATCAGGCGCGCTCCCGGCCGACGTTCTACATCCCACGCCACGCGCCGGGGCGGCCGGTTGACGCCGACATCTCTGACCGGGCCATCATCCTGAGTGCGATCTACCTCGCGGACGGCGCCGATCGCGGCTCCGGCTTTGAAGTGGCTGTCTCGCGACCGCGCAAGATCATGGCGATCCGCGACCTGGGCCACTTCGGCTACGAGCGCGAAACGGAAGACGCCGGCCAGCAGGCCCACACAGCGACGCGCACGATCACCACCCGCTCTAACAAGACGCGGTTCGGCTTCTCGTTCGCCGAACTCTCCGGCCTCGCCGGCAGGGGGAAGGTCATCGACATGTCGCTCCTGACCTCGCTCTCGCGCCGACAGAGCAGGCTGTTCGTGGATACGCTGCTCGACTTCGATGGCTCGACTGTCGCCGCCAGCGGGGTGCGTCGCTTCTACAGCAGCAACCCTGCGATCCTCGCGGCCTTTGAGTTGGCGGCCGTCCAGGGCGGCTACGCGATCAGCAACAGGAAACAGAGAACCTCTGACATCAGTCGGCGGCCCAACTTCTACGTCACCGTCAGCGACCGAGATGCGATCGGCGTCGTCCGCTGGGGGCGAGACTACCACAACCTGTCCAAGGGCAACGCGCGCCGCCGCACCGGCCTGGAGTTGCGCGACCATGAGGCTGGCATTGTCTGGTGCGTCACGGTCCCCAGTGGGGTCATCGTCGTGCGGCGCAACGGCTTCTCGATGCTCTGCGGCAACTGCTCTTATCCGGATAGGAGAGAAGTTTATATAAAAGAAGGAATTCTTTTTGTGGAAGTAGCATAGACTCTTCTTTTGTTGATACTGTAAGTGCATCATAATCCAGAAAAACATCGCCAACAATCAG
>JAQVKV010000430.1 GCA_028694545.1 Zavarzinia sp.
TCGGCATGAACAGGCGCCGCGCCGGCATGAATTCGACGATCAGCGCGCCCATCAGGACGGCCAGCCCGAGGCCGCCGAACAGGCCGACGCCGATCCGGCCGAGCGTCACGAGAATGGCGTCGATCAACCCGGTCTTCTGTACGCCGAATCCGACATTGGCCCCGCCCGAGAGCAGGAAGGGGATGGTCTCGCTCGGCGGGGGCAGGATGCGGTCGTTCAGGAAGCCCTGGGCGGCGCCCAACTCCCACAGGCCGACCAGCAGGCCCCAGGCCAGCACGAACCAGAAGATATTGCCGGCGATCCGGGGCAGGCGCCGGGGCGGGGACTGGGGCATCAGGCGGCGTTCCTTGGGGGCGGCGACGTCAGTGGCGGCCATTGCTGGTCTCCAGGGCGGCCGCGGCCGCGGTAAAACAGGCAAGCGGTGCCGTTGCAACGCCGATGCCAATCCAGCCCGAACGGCCGTCACGATGGGAAATGCCGGTGTGGATGCGGACATCCGTCTCCGCCGCGACGACCCGCCTCGCGTCGAGGCCGAGGCCGACACCGGCGGTACCGGCCAGCGCCGGCGCGATCAGGTCGCTGCGCCCGGCGAAGAGGCCGCGCATGACGTGTCCCGCGCCTTGCGATTCCGGCCAGTCGCGCGCCATGGCCCGGCCGATTTCCGGCGAACAATGGGCGATGCAGCCGCCGAGGCCGAAACTTTCCATGATCGCGCTGTCGCCGAGATCGGCGTGGGCATCCGCCAGCAGGAAGCCGGGGAAGAAGCCGCCCACCGGCACGGTCGCCGGCGCCCGGAACCATTGTCCGTCCAGGCCGGCGATCTGGATGCCGCAATCGATGCCGTTCCGTGTGATCGCGGTGACGATGGCACTGCCCGCGATGCCGCGCGCCCGGTCGAGGCACAGTTTTGCGCCGGCCATGGCGTAGTTCAGAAAATGCTGCGGATGGGTCGCCAGCCAGTCGCGGATGTCCCTCGGCAGGGGGGCGAGGGCGGCCAGAAAGGCCAGCATGCCGCCGACGTTTCTCTGGTGCACGTCGTCGCCCAGTTCCACCCCGCGCGCGACCAGCGGCAGAAGGTCGAGCCCGCCCTCGGGCAGCGCCGCCTCGATCGCATCCGCGACCGGCCCCTCGACGAAGGCGAGACCTTCGGCGACATCGGGACCGTAATGGCCAAAGCGCAGGACGCGGCGGCCCTTCTCGGCCAGGGTGGCGAAACAGGTGGCGCCACTGGCCCGGTCTTCCAGGCGGAACAGGCGCTGGCCCGGCCGCACCACACCCGCCATGGGCGAGACGGTGCCGAGTTCGTGATTGGCCCGCAGGCGGATTTCCCCCGCCGCGATCATGGCGGCGGCGGTTTCCGCGTTCCTGGCCCAGCCCTCGTGCATCGCGGCCCCGCACAGCGCGTGCAGCACGGTCGGCGGCGGGACCTGCCCGGGCAGGAAGGGCGGGCCGGCGTGGCCCAACTCGCCGTCGCCAAGACCAAGGGCTTCGCGCGCGGTAACGCTACCGGTCACGAAAGGCCGGCAGGCGGCGATCCGCCCCAGAGCTTCCTCATTTTCCGCCATGGCTCAGTCTTTCGCCATGGCTTAGGCCGTGGCGGCCAGCGGCAGGCGCTCGCCCTCGAAGGGGGCGAGAACTTCGTCGACCGAGGCGCCGGTGGCCGAGGCCATGCCCGGAATATGGGGGATCACGTCGCTCCAGGGCTTCACGGTACGGGCCCAGACGTCGACGAGATTGCGGGCGAGGTTGGCGTCATGGATGACGGCGTCCATCAGGCGGCGGGTGCCGTCATTGCCCGGGGGTTCCGCCAGATGCTTGCAGAAGGCATAGAATTCGCGGGAATCCGCCTCGCGCCAGGCCGGATAGGCGGTGCGCCAGCTGCCGTCGGCGATCATCTCGGCCAGCACTTCCGCCGCGTGGAAGGCATCGCCGATGCCCTGCGCGCCCGCCGGGTGCTTGAAATGCGCGGCATCGCCGACCAGCGCCCAGCCCGGGCCCGTATGGTCGCGGTAATAGCCTTCGAGGCGCGGTGTGCCGATCACCCGGCTGACCTTGGTGGCGCCGTCGAGGCGCGCGGCAAGGCCCGGGATGGACCGGATCAGGTCCATATAATATTCGTCCCAGTTCTTGATCTCGGCGCGCTTGGTCAAAGGCCCGTTCATGGTGATGACGTGATGGCCGTCGTCCGCCGGGAAATGGGCGCAGACCCAGGGCGGTTCGAAGAAGAAATCCTGGGTGTTGCGCGTCTTGACGCCGGTCCAATAGGCGAAATAGAGCATGGTTTCCGTCGGCATCACGCGCTTGCGCTCGGCGTGCACCAGGCGGGCGATGGTCGAATTCACGCCGTCCGCGCCGATGACGACGGGCGCCGCCAGGGTGAGCGGGCCATTCTCGCCGATCGCGGTCACGCCGCGCACCGGATCATCTTCCGTGCCGGTCCCGAGAAGGCCAGTAACGGTAACGCCCTCGATCACTTCCGCGCCGGCCTTGCGCGCCCCTTCGACCATGATGCCGTCGAGGGTGATGCGGCGCACGCAGATCGCCCAGTCGCGGCCCGCGATCGGCGTGTGCGGGGCGACGAACATGCGCCCCTCGTGGTACCATGCGGTATAGAGCGGGGGCGGGCGATGCGCCATGACGGCATCGAGAACGCCCATGTCGTCCAGCCGGGCGATGGTGTTCGGATAGATGACGTGGGTCGAGAGAATGTCCGACGGGAAGGTGGCGCGGTCGACAGCGGCGACCTTCAGCCCCTTGCGGGCCAGATGGATGGCAAGGGCGCTGCCGGCGGCGCGGGCACCCACGATCACGGCATCATAATGCCGCACCTGCGGTTCGGTCATGTCTCTCTACTCCAGTCGTCTCAAACCGATCGGTGAGGGCGCGGCGCCGGCGGGGTGGAAATAGCGCCGCGCCCTCCTGGGTGTTCTGGTTCCGGGGTGTTACGCGTTGCCGGGCTGATACTTCAGGTCCAGCACCTGATCGGCGATGTTGTCCTTGAAGTAACCGAGCTCGATCAGGTACTTGACGCCGCCCCGGATGCCCGAGGCGCCGGCGGCGTTGATGATCGGGTCGGGCGACTGGCGCTTCAGCGCGATCGCCAGGATTTCGCGCGGCGCGCCGTAGATCGGCGTCAGCGTGTCGAGGGCGCTGTCGAAATCATCGTAGAACGCCTTGGCCGCATCCTGCAGCACGGCCATGTATTCGGTCAGCAGGGCGCTGTCCGTCTCGATCGTCTTGGTCAGGGTGGTGATGACGCAGTCCGGCGCCTCGGGGCCCCAGACGTCGTTGGAGTTGCACAGATAGGTGGCGTCCGCCTGGCGCACCACGCTTTCGGCATAGGGCTGGGCCAGGGTGCAGACGTCGACAGCGCCATTTTCCAGCGCCTCGCCCATGCCGACCATCGAGGGGAAGAAGGTCATCTCGTAGTCGGAATAGGACTTGCCGTATTGCGACATCGTGCCGTAACCGACCAGTTCCAGCGTATCCAGCCGCAGCGTGCCGACGCGAAGGCCCTTGCCCGCCGCCTCGATGAATTCCTTCACGTTCTTGACGGACCCCTTGCGCGCGACAAGCTCGATCCCG
>JAQVKV010000431.1 GCA_028694545.1 Zavarzinia sp.
GCCTCAAGGATGAACTGAACCGACTTTCGCCGAACTGACCGGCATTTGAACCGCTCCGGTTCGATCGGGGCGGCCTTCGGGGCCTCGGGCTCCGACCCCAGAAATCACATGTTGCGCCGCGCCCGGCCGAAAGCCGGGGCGGCGCTCTTGTTTTGGGGCATGGACGTTTTGGGATCGTGGTGTGATCGGCTTCATCGCCGGTGCCCTCGTTCCGCCATTTCCTCGACGCTAGACTGATCGGGAATTCGTCCGGGCGGAAAGTGCCGGGGCAATGCGTTTGATGGGAGAGTGACGCGGTGGCGCGCCTTCGGGTCCGGACATGGTTGTGGCGTTTCGCCTTCGGCCTTGGCGCGCTTCTGGTGCTGGCCGGGGCAGGCGCCATCGCCTTCGACCATCTGTTTCCCATGCCGCCCGGGCGGGGAACGGGGCGCGCCGCCATCGTCCTCGATGCCCGGGGCCAACCCCTGCGCGCTTTTCCGGCGCCGGACGGGCGCTGGCGCTTCGACGCGGCGCCGGCGGATGTCGATCCCCGTTTCCTTGCCCTGCTCATCGCCTACGAGGACCGGCGTTTCGAAAGCCATCCCGGCGTCGATCTTCTCGCGGTTTTCCGTGCCCTCGGCCAGGCGATCGGGGCGGGCCGCGTGATCTCCGGGGCGTCGACCCTGACCATGCAGACCGCCCGCCTGATGGAGCCGAGTCCGCGCACCTTGGGCGCCAAACTGTTCGAGATGGCGCGCGCCCTGCAGCTTGAATGGCATCTGTCGAAGGACGAGATTCTCGGCCTTTATCTCACGCTCGCGCCCTATGGCGGCAATCTCGAAGGGGTGCGGGCGGCAAGCTTGTTCTATTTCGGCAAGGAGCCGGACCGCCTAACCCTGGGCGAGGCGGCGCTGCTCGTCGCCCTGCCGCAATCGCCCGAGCGCCGCCGCCCCGACCGCCACCTCGAAGCCGCCCGCGCCGCGCGGGACGAGGTGCTGGCGCGCGCCGCCGCCGCCGGCGTGATCGACGAGACGGCGGCCCGGGAAGCCATGGAGGAAACGGTACCCCCGGCCCGGCGACCCGCCCCCTTCGTCGCCGCCCATCTGGCGGAGCGGTTGCACGCCGCCGATCCCGAACGTTCCGTCATCGGCACCAATATCGACGCCGATCTCCAAGCCCGGCTGGAAGCATTGGCCGGGCGCCGGGTGAGCCTGCTCGAATCATCGGCCAATATCGCCATCCTCGTCGTCGCCAATGACGGGCGGCGCGTGGTCGCCAGCGTCGGCTCGGCCGATTACTTCGACCGGGAGCGGAACGGCCCGATCGACATGACGGTGGCGGTGCGATCGCCCGGCTCCGCCTTGAAGCCCTTCGTCTATGGCCTCGCCTTCGAGGATCTGGTCTGCCATCCGGAGACCATCGTGGTCGACCGGCCCACGCATTTCGGCGGTTATGCCCCGCGCAACTTCGACCATGCCTATCGGGGCGAGGTGAAGGTGGCGGAAGCCTTGCAGCTCTCCCTCAACATTCCGGCGGTCGCGGTGCTCGACCGGGTGGGGCCGCGCCGCTTCGCCGCCCGTCTGGCGGAAGCGGGCGTGCGCCTGCGTCTGCCGGCGCCGGACGCGGTGCCCAGCCTGCCCATCGCGCTCGGCGGTGTCGGGGTCACGCTGCGCGATCTCGTCACCCTCTACGCGGCACTGGCGGACGAGGGGGCGGCCCTGCCCCTGCGCGACCGGATCGACGATCCAGCAGGCAAGCCCGCCATGCTCATGACGGCGTCCGCCGCGTGGCAGGTCGGCGCCATCCTGCGCGATACGCCGCCGCCGCCCCATCTCCTGCCCGGCGAATCGACCGCCGCGGGGCGCCAGATCGCCTACAAGACCGGCACGTCCTATGGCTTCCGCGACGCCTGGGCGATCGGCTACGACCACGACTACACGATCGGTGTCTGGGTCGGGCGGCCGGACGGTTCCTTCTCGCCCGGGCGCATGGGGCGCGACGCGGCGGCGCCCCTGCTCTTCGCCGCCTTCGGCATGCTGCCACCGCCCGGGGCCGAGGCCCTGCGCCGGCCACCGCCGCCCCCCGGCACGCTGATCGCGACCCACAACGAGCTGCCACCGGGCCTGCGTCGCCTGCGGACAAGGGACATGGACCCGGTCGCGGTCGTCACCGCGCGGGAAGGCGGGCCACGCCTGACCATGCCCCTCGACGGCGCCACCATCGAACTGGATCGGGACGCCGAGGGGCATCTGCCCACGGTCGCGCTGCGCGCCCAGGGTGGTACCATGCCCCTGATCTTCCTGGTGAACGGTACGCCCGTCGCCACCGCCCGCTTCCGCCGCCAGGCCGAATGGCAGCCCGACGGTCTTGGCGCCGCCACGGTCACCGTGCTGGACGCTGAGGGTCGGGCCGCCAGCGCCGACTTCAGGCTTGTGGGGGGCGATCGCTAAGCCACGGGACAGGCCGGCGGAATCCGTCTATAAGGCGGCGGTTCGACGCACCGGAGCCCATCGTGCAAGACTCGTATCTCTGGATCATCATCGGCTTTGCCGGTCAGGCCCTGTTCACCATGCGCTTCGTGGTGCAATGGATCGCCAGCGAACGGGCGAAGCGCAGCCTGGTGCCGGTCGCCTTCTGGTTCTTTTCCGTGGGGGGCGGTGTCGTGTTGCTCGCCTATGCCATTCACCGGGAGGATCCGGTGTTCATCGCCGGGCAGGCGGGCGGCCTCGTCATCTATGCCCGGAACCTGTGGCTGATCTACAGCCACCAGCTCAAGCAAGTCGAAGAAAAAGCCGACTGATCCCGTTCAGCACGGCAAAGATCTGCGGCCAGGCGCGCTCGAAACCGGTCACCCGGGCGCGCGCCGCGATGTCCGCGACCGTCGACCGGCCGTCGATCTGGCGCAGGATCGCCGGGGCGGATTGTGGCAGGGGAAAGCGGTAGGACAGCCCGTCCACCCCGAGTTTCAGCACCCGGTCCCGCCCCAGCGCCTCGATCATTTCCTCGGCATCCGTGCGCGAGAACATGGGGATAGCGTCCGGGTCGAGCGGATCGGGGGGCAATGCCTCGTGCCCCGGATGGACGACATAGGCGGTGTGGGTGGCGATGTTCCCGGCGAGCCGTTCCGCCACCATGGCCCTTGCGCGTGGCTCCAGCGCCTCGGCGATACGGCGGAGCTGCGGATCGATCAGATAGGTTTCGGGCCGGTAGCGCGCGGGATCGACCAGCGTGACGAGGCCGAGGCCGCCGTCCTCGATCAGGGCGACGAAATCCTCGATGTCATAGGCGCGGTCGCGGGAATGCAGCAGCAGGTCGAAGATGCCGGCATCGCCTCCCCGGATGTGATCGTTCACCGCCTCGTTGCGGCGCAGGCGGTTGGTGGCGGGCAATTCCGGCAGCAGGCGGCGCGCGACATCGAGCCTCGCGGCCGGCGCCTCGTCCTCGGGAGACAGCAGGCGCAGCGCCTGCTGCATGTCGTAGACGCCACTGCGCCCGATCCGGCCATAGACCATCAGTCCCATGCCGCCGCCCGGCGCCAGCACGGCGCGCAGCACGGCAAGGCCCGCCGCCGGATCGTCCAGATGGTGCAGCACGCCGCAGCAGTC
>JAQVKV010000432.1 GCA_028694545.1 Zavarzinia sp.
ACTTCCGCCCAGTTCCAGCGCTCGCGCTCGATCAGGCGGGCGCCGACCTGGATCAGGGCGCCGCGAATGGCGATGTCGGGGCCGAGCACCTTGCGCGCGACGGCGCCGGCGGCGACGCGGGCCGCCGTTTCCCGGGCCGAGGAGCGCCCGCCGCCGCGCGGATCGCGGATGCCGTATTTCACCTGATAGGTGAAGTCAGCATGGCCCGGGCGGAATTTCTGGGCGATCTCGGAATAATCCTTCGAGCGCTGGTCGGTGTTCTCGATCATCAGGCTGATCGGGGTGCCGGTGGTCAGGCCCTCGTAGGTGCCGGACAGGATCTTCACCTCGTCCGGCTCGCGGCGCTGGGTGGTGAAGCGGTTCTGGCCGGGTTTGCGCTTGTCCAGGAAGCCCTGGATGTCCGCCTCGGTCAGGGGCAGGCGCGGCGGCACGCCGTCGACGACGCAGCCGAGCGCCGGCCCGTGGCTCTCGCCCCAGGTGGTGACGCGGAAGAGATGACCGAAGCTGTTGTGGGACATTGGACCGATCTTGAAACGCGTCACCCCGGCGCGGGCCGGGATGACGCCGGTAATTTCGTCAGACGACCGAAAGGTCGGGCGCGTCGGCGGCCTTCATGCCGACCACGTGATAGCCGGAATCGACGTGGTGCACCTCACCCGAGACACCGCGCGACAGGTCCGAGCACAGGTACAGGCCGGCGCCGCCGACCTCGTCCGTGGTCACGTTGCGCTTCAGGGGCGAGTTGTATTCGTTCCACTTCAGGATCAGGCGGAAATCGCCGATCGCCGAGGCCGCCAGGGTCTTGATCGGCCCGGCCGAGATCGCGTTGACGCGAATGCCGTTCTTGCCGAGGTCGACCGCGAGATAGCGGACCGAAGCTTCGAGCGCCGCCTTGGCGACGCCCATGACGTTGTAATGCGGCATCACCTTCTCCGCCCCATAGTAGGACAGGGTGATGAGCGAGCCGCCGTTCGGCATCAGGGGTTCCGCGCGCTTCGCGACCGCCGTGAAGGAGAAGCACGAGATATACATGCTCTGCTTGAAGTTTTCCGGCGTCGTGTCGACGTAACGGCCCTTCAGCTCTTCCTTGTCGGAATAGGCGATGGCGTGAACGACGAAATCGATCGTGCCCCACTTTTCCTTCAGCGTGTCGAACACGCTGTCGATCGATTCCATCTCGGCGACATCGCAGGGCAGGATCAGGTCGTCGGGCGTGCCGACTTCCTGCGCCAGCGGGCGCACGCGCTTCTCGAGGGCTTCGCCCAGATAAGTAAAGGCAAGCTGACCACCCTGTTCGTGGATCGCCTTGGCGATACCCCAGGCGATGGAACGGTCGTTGGCGACCCCCATGATAAGTCCGCGTTTCCCAGCCATAAGGCCGGCGCCGTTCGACATAGGCTGATCTCCCTCAAGGCGGCGAGCAAGGCGCGCGGATTATAGACGTCTCGCGCGGCCCCTCAAGCACGGCATGCTGCCATGCGAAAATGCGGAGGGGTGCCCGCTTGTCCCGGGCCCGTGCCTGTGTTCCGTTGTGTGCCCTGCTGGAGGTGCCCGCCATGTCCGATCTTCTGTCTTCCCTGGACGACGCCACGCTCGCCGCGCGCGGGCCGTTCGACCTTTTCGCGATCTGGTTCGCGGAGGCCGAGGCGACCGAGGTGAACGACGCCAACGCCATGTCGGTGGCGAGCGTGGATACGGACGGCCAGCCTTCGGTCCGAGTGGTGTTGATGAAGGAATACGACGCCCGCGGCTTCGTCTTCTACACGAACTTCGAGAGCGACAAGGGCCGTGCCCTGCTGGCGAACCCCAAGGCGGGCCTGAACTTCCACTGGAAGAGCCTGCGACGGCAGGTCCGCGTCCTGGGGCCCGTGGCGCCGGTCGACGCGGCCGAAGCGGACGAATATTTTGCCTCGCGCCCGCGTGATTCCCAGATCGGCGCCTGGGCCAGCGACCAGTCCCGTCCGCTCGCTGCCCGCGCCGATTTCGAGGCGCGGATCGCCGCCATGGCCGCCCGTTTCGAGGGCCAGGATGTGCCGCGTCCACCCCATTGGTCCGGCTTCCGCGTCTCGCCCGCCCGAATCGAATTCTGGCAGGACCGGCCATTCCGGCTGCATGACCGGGTGGTGTTCACGCCCGAGGGCGCTGGCGGATGGCATGTCCACCGCCTCTATCCGTAAGCTGTCCCCTTGAGCGGGGCGCCCTGATCGGCGATCATCTCGCATGAGCGAAAATCAAGCCATCGCGGCCGGCAGCCTCATCGATCTGGCGGATGCGGCCCGTTCCATGCGGCGGGCGACCATTGCGTCCGTCAGTGTCGCCGTGCTTCTCATCGTCATCAAGACCGTCGCCTACGGCTTCTCGGGCTCGATCGCCATTATGTCGAGCCTGGTCGATTCGGCGCTTGATGCCGCCGCCTCGCTTGTCACCCTCTATGCCGTCCATCAGGCGACCACCCCGGCCGACCGTGAACACCGCTTTGGCCATGGCAAGGCCGAGGCGCTGGCCGGCCTGCTGCAGTCGGCGATCGTCACCGGGTCCGGGGTTTTCCTGCTGTTCAAGGCGATCGACCGCATCGTGACGCCCCAGCCGGTGGAACACGGCAGCCTCGGTATCGGCGTGATGGTGGTTTCGATCCTGCTGACCCTCGGCCTTGTCACCTATCAGCATCGGGTGGCGACGCGGACCGGCTCCATCGCCGTCGCGGGGGACCGGCTGCATTATCTGTCCGATCTCTTGTCGAATGCGGGGGTCATCCTCGCCCTCGTGCTGGCGGGGCCGCTCGGCTTGCTCTGGGCCGATGGGGCGATCGCGCTCGCCATATCCCTGGTGCTGCTGTATGGCGCCTTCGGCATCGCGCGGGGCGCCCTCGACATGCTCATGGATCGGGAACTGCCGGACGACGAGCGGGCGAACATCATCGCCATCGTGAAGCAGGACCCGCGAGTCCTGACGCTGCACGATCTGCGCACGCGCCGGTCCGGCCTCTCCACTTTCATCCAGCTCCACCTCGTGCTCGATGCCGACATGCCGTTGCGCCATGCCCATGACATCGCCGAGTCGGTGGAACGGTCTCTGGTCGAAGCCTATCCGGGTGCCGAGGTGATCATCCATGAGGACCCGGACGACGTCGACGAACACGACGGCCATGCCGAACGCACCGGCGTCTGATATGGTCGCCCAGATCCCCGCCCTTCGGCGGGGCGTAATCCAAGCGTGAAACCATGCCCGTGATCGAAAACGACCGCCGTACCCTGATCCTGACCGGCGCCAGCCGGGGGATCGGCCATGCCACCGTGAAGCGGTTTTCGTCGGCGGGCTGGCGCGTGATCACCCTCTCGCGCCAGCCGTTCCCCGAGAATTGTCCCTGGGCCGCCGGGCCCGAGGACCATGTCCAGATCGATCTCGCCGATATCGAGGCGATGCCCCATGTGATCGAGGAAATGCGCAGCCGCCTGATCGACGGCCGGCTGGACGCCCTCGTCAACAATGCCGGCATCTCGCCAAAGGGCGAGGGCGGCAGCCGGCTTGGCACCATCGAGACGGAATACGAGACCTGGGACCGGGTCTTCCGGGTGAATTT
>JAQVKV010000433.1 GCA_028694545.1 Zavarzinia sp.
CGATCCCGCCATCGTCTCGGGCGCCCTGATCGCCTGGGACCCGGTGGCCCAGAAGGAAGTCTGGCGCGCGAAACTCTGGGGCCCGTGGAACGGCGGCGTGCTGTCCACGGCGGGCGGTCTGGTCTTCCAGGGCACGAGCGACGGCAAGTTCAACGCCTATGACGCGCGGACCGGCGAGCGGCTGTGGACCAGCCCGACCCAGACCGGCGTCCAGGCCGCCCCCATCACCTTCGAGGTGGAGGGCGAACAATATGTCACGGTCGTCGTCGGTTACGGCGGCGCCTATGCGCTCGCCTATGGCCGGGCGGCCCACACGATGGACATTCCCAACATCGGCCGCGTGCTGACCTACCGGATCGGCGGCACCGCCGCCCTGCCGGCGCCGGACCTGACCGCCGCCATCCCCGAACCGCCGCCCAACACGGCCCCGGCCGAGATGGTGGCGCAAGGGGCGGCGCTCTATGCCCAATATTGCATGGTCTGCCACGGCGCCGGCGCCGTCTCGGGCGGCGTGCTGCCGGACCTGCGCCATTCCGGCCCGGTGATCCACGAAGCCTGGAAGGACATCGTGCTGGGCGGCATGCTGAAGGACAACGGCATGGTCTCCTTCGACGACGTCCTCGACGAGGCCGGCGCCGACGCGATCCACGCCTATGTCATCCAGCGCGCGAACGAGGGCGAGGTCCCGGTAACGGCGAAGCCGTAAGGGGGCTTTCCCCCTCACCCCAACCCTCTCCCCCAAGGGGGCGAGGGGGCCTGCTTCGCACGGACCGGACTCCCTCGCCCCGCTTGCGGGGAGAGGGCGGGGGTGAGGGGGAAAGCACCGCCGCAAAAAAAGGGGGGACGCATCGCGTCCCCCCTTTGTCGTTTCGGAACGATCAGGCGCCGACCACGCCGCCGCCCTTCCTGGTGACCACCACCACGGCGGGGCGGGGCGGCATGTCGTCCTTGAAGTCGGGCCAGCGGGTCGAGGGCGCGTCATACATCGAGTCCTCGCCCGGGTGCTGGATCGAGAGGAAGATCGCGCTGTCGTCCGAGTTGAAGGCGCCGCCGCACATTTCCGCGCCCTTCGGCACGGCGAAGAAATGCTTTGTCTGGCCACGGGCGGGACCTTCGGTGTCGCAGCACCACAGGCCGTCGGCGACGTCGAAATCCGGGAAGCCGTCGGTCAGGATCCACAGGCGACCCTGGTTGTCGAAGGCGAAATTGTCCGGATTGGCGAACCAGCCGGATTCGGATGTGCCCGGGCCGAACTTGGCGCCGGCGGACTTCTTCGACGGATCGCCGCCACGGATGAAGATGTCCCAGACGTAACTGTCGGCGCCATGATCGACCTTGCCGTCCACGGTCGGCGGGATCATCTCGATGATGTGGCCGAAGACGTTGTTGAAGCGCTGGTTGGCGGCGTCGACCTGATCCGGGGTACGGCGGTCGTTCTTGGTCAGCGCGATATAGACCTTGCCGGTCACCGGGTTGGTCTCCACGTCTTCCGGACGATCCATCGGCGTCGGCTTCAGCAGGTCGGCGGCGCGCCGCGTCTCGAGCAGCACGTCGGCCTGCGAGTTGAAGCCGTTCTCGGCGGTCAGCGGGCCTTCGCCGAAGACCATCGGCATCCAGGTCACCTTGCCGTCGGCATCGAAGCGCGCGACATAAAGCGTGCCTTCGTCGAGCAGGTCCGCGTTGGCCTTGCGGTCCTCGAGGTTCACCTTGCCCTTGGTGATGAAGCGATAGACATATTCGAACCGCTCGTCGTCACCCGAATAGACCGCAAGGCGGCCGTCGGCGGTCAGCGCCGTCGTCGCGTTCTCGTGCTTGAAGTGGCCAAGGGCGGTGCGCTTCTTCGGCGTGGCGGCCGGATCGTAAGGATCGACTTCCAGTACCCAGCCATAGCGGTTCGGCTCGTTCGGCTCCTTGGTCACGTCGAAACGGTCGACGTGTTTGCCCCAGGCCGGATATTCCGGCTTGCCCTTGACGCCGTAGCGGGTGTGGATCGGGGCCTCGGTCTTGCCAGCGAAATACTGGTGGAAATTCTCCTCGCCCGAGAGATAGGTGCCCCACGGCGTCCAGCCGCCGGCGCAATTGTTGATCGTGCCGATGACCTTGGTACCCGACGGATCGGCCGAGGTCTTCACCTTCTCGTGGCCGGCGACCGGGCCCGACAGCACGGTCTCGCTGTTCAGCAGATTGATGCGGCGGGCGTATTGGCTGTCCGCGACCACCGTCCACTGGCCGTCCACCCGCTTCACCTCGATCACCGAGATGCCATGCGCGGCGAGTTCGACTTCGACCTGGTCCCTGGTGGTGTCCTTGTAGGCCGCCTTCTCGTCGGCGAAGCCCGGGAACATGATGTGGGGATCGGTATATTCGTGGTTGATGGCGAGAAGGCCGTGATCCGCCGTCTTGCTGCCGTAGGGCAGGGGGAACCAGGCGATCATGTCGTTGTTGTAGCCGAACTGCTTGGCCTGGGCGTCCGCCGTCTGCTTCTTCGGGTCGAAGGCGGGGGCGCCGGGCAGCACCGCGTCGCCCCAGCGGATCAGCACCTGGGCGTCATAGCCTTCCGGCGCATGCATGTCCTGGTCGAGCAGGTGGGGCACTTCCTTGAAGGTCAGGCTGGAGGCCGGCACTTCGGCCGCGCCCTCGGCACTGGCGGTCTTCGCGCGGAAGCCGCCGAAGAGGCCGAGCGCGGTCGCCGCGACGCCAAGGCCCAGCATGCCCCGGCGAGACAGGCGTTCCTCGAGGACGGCGGCGAAGGGGGCGGCGGTGGTTTCGTTCGACGGCAGGTCGTCGGAATCGCGGACAGTCATGTCCGCAGGCGCGCGATCACGGGAAAGCATCGCAAGGCTCCTCGAATTGGAATTTGCGATAATGCTTCTAAACAACAACGGTGACTCCGGCGTGACAGATGCCGGTCAGAGTTGTTGTAGGGCCCTTGTCACGCAGGCGATGCCGAGGCCGTAGACCCGGTCCTGCCAACCCGTTTCCGCCGGGGCGAAGGCATCCTTCAGCCGGGCCTTGATCGCGGCGGCCTCGGCCCCGCCCGGATGGCCACGGGCGTGCAACCAATTGTCGTCGCGCAGGGCGGCGATCACGGTCTGGCCGTCCCTCGTACCGACTTCCAGGGCGACGAAGGTGAGATCCGCCGGGCCCACCAGCCCGGCCATGCCCTCGTCGAGGGAACCGATCAGATGGGCCGAGACGGAATCGCCGGCCAGTGTCGAGGTCACGCCGGGGCCGAACAGGTTCAGTGCCCGGGCGAACTCGGCGCTGTCGGGTGCGGCGATGGAGATCACTTCGCCAAACCCGTGGCCGCCGAGCCCGGTATGGCAGTCGACGACGGCGACAGGGCCCGGCCCCGCCAGATGATGCGCCGCGATCCCGGCCATGCGCCGGCGCGACCAGGTCGGTCCCCGGCCCCCGAAATAGAGCCCGTCGTCCCGATGGTACTGGCCGCGCGTGATCGCCGCCTGAAAGGCGGCAAGGCCCTGGTCGCGGGCATGGCGGCGCAGGATCGCGTTCGCCGCGTCCAGGTCTGCGGTCCCGAGCGAGGCGGGCAGCAGCGCGGGCGCGATCACCTCGTCA
>JAQVKV010000434.1 GCA_028694545.1 Zavarzinia sp.
AGGAACGTGAGCATAATGGCGCGCAGGCGCTGGGGCCGCCGCGCTTCCTGAGAGAGCGTCGGTGCGACGATGTCGATGAGATAGAGTTGCTGGCGCTTGGCTTCCGCCAAGCTCGCGTGTTGTGCCGTCAGCGAGGCGATATAGGTCTGGCGCGCGATTTCCTGATCCGTCAGGAGACTTTGATAAGGCGCCAGCAGTTTGGCCATGCTTTCGTCCCGGCCCGTCAGGCGCTTCTGTTCGGCATCGCTCTGCGCTTGCAGGGCCTGCAGCTTGTTGCGCAACGACTCGAGCTGAGGGGTCACCCGGCCCGAGGAAAGCTGGGTTTCGGCCGTGATTTCCGCCTGTATCTTGGCGATTTCGGACATCAGCGTGGTGATGATCGTGCCGATCGCCTGGGACGCGATCATCGGGTCCATGATGCCCGTGTCGAGGCGGAACTGCGTGACCGCGGCATTCGCCTTCCGCAGGCGTTCCTCGGCATCCGTCACCTCGGCGTTGGTGATATGCATGAGGTCTGAGCGCGCGCGCTGATTGAATTGGTTCACGAGGGCTTCGCCCCGACGAATGATCACCTGTGCCATCTGGTAGGCCAAGTCCTTGTCGAAGGCACGGGTGTGCAGGACGATCTGGCCGGTCACTTCGTCGTAGAGAATGGCTACGAAGTCGCCATAGTAGGAGTAGAAGCCCTCGAACGAGGCGTCGTCGGGCAGACGCTGGAAATAGTTGATCGACGGATCCGCGAAATGGGTCCGCAGATCGAGCGTTTCGTCGAGTTCGATGAGCGCTTCGCGCGACCGGACATTGGTGACGAGGGCGAAGGATTCGTCCTTCGCGCGCCCCATGTCGCCGACGCCGGTCAGGGCCGCAAGGGCCCCCGAAAAGCCGACGCCGCCCCCAGCGCTCGCATTCGAATTGCGGAGCGACAAGACCGTGTCGGTTTCATAGATCGGCGAGGCGAAGCCATAGAAGTAGATGGCGGCGACGACGGATGGAACGATCAGGACGCCGACATTGTAACCCCATTTGCGCAGCCAGCTTCGATCGGTCCCCGATTCATCCGTGCGTCGCCGCCGACGAATGGGCGCGGGCTCGAACGGAAGTTCGTCGCCGTCCGACCAGTCGTAATCTTTCTTGTTCCTGTCATTCAGGGTCATTTGCGCCGTGTCCAGGGGGGGAGCAGGGTCCGAGGTTCTGAAGGTTTCCCGCATCCAGTTGATAGATCACGTCGCAGAAGCGCTTGAGCAACCGCTCGGACTTGGAGAGGATCACCAGCGAGCGCTTGTTGCGCATGCGCTCGGTGACCGTCTCCGCCATCAATTTGAAGATCGGGTCGGGTGAGAAGCTCAGTTCGTCCATGATGTAGCAGTCGAAATCGAATGCGAACTTCAGCGAAAAATTGAGCTTCGTTCTGGCGATCTTGTCGAGATCACCCATGAGCAGCTTGCCGTCTCCCGGGAGGCCGCTGATGGTCAGCACGTTGTCGAGAACGTGATCGGGGTCGGCCGAATAGATGCGCGCGATGAAATGGACGTAATCCCGAAGCGTCAGGGTGGGCATCGGCCTGATCGGCAGATGCGATGGCCAGGACACGTTGCCGGCGTGTTTGATCGAGCCCGCCGTGGGCTTGTTCTGACCCGCGATCAGCCGCGCCAGGGTGGATTTGCCCGTGCGGGGACCGCCAAGGATGCCGACACTGGTCGCGGGCGGGATATCCAGCGAGATCTTGTTGAACAGCGGCGTGTTCTCGTTGGCTTGTCCATACTCGGTGACCGACTTCAGACGGACGACGGGAAGGGCTTCGCTCATGCTTCGCTCCAGCGGCTGCGAGTCGCGCGTTCGACGACAAGGGCGGTGATCAAGAGCGCGGCGAGACAAGCGGCGACATAGCCTTCATCGGCGTAGTCGGAAGTGTAGACGGCGAAATAGGCGGTTCTCGACATCTCGGTCAGGTTGAGCAAGGGGTTGTACAGCATCAGCTCCCGCCAGGCGTAGGGAAGTTCCGGAGCAACGAAGAAGGCGCCACTGAGCCAGATGGAGGCGCGCGTGAAAATCAGCAGCAGGATGGTACGGATGAAGCCCGCGGGCAGAACGGAGCGAATGATCTGGCCGACAGTGAGGCCGAAGATGCCCGCGAGGAAAATGACCCACAGATTGCCAAGGGGGTTTTCGGGGGGCTCGGCTTCGCCCATGGCGATGAGGATGGTGATGAACACCACCGCGATGAACGTATAGATCAAAATGACGACGATCGTGCGCGCGATGTCGAGGTCGAGAATCGTGATCTTGGTCGAACTCTGCAACCTGTTGAAGGCTTGGGGCGTCCCCATGCTCTGCTGCAGACAGCCGCGAAAGGCCAGGAGGACGATGAGGCCCGACACCACGAAGGGCGCGATTTCCATGCCGCGATGCGCCGTGGCGCCCGTCAGAAGCCGCATGCCGACCATGATGACGATCAGCATGCTGGCTTCGAGGAACGCGCCGATGATGCCCGAGAAGCCCGTGCCGAAACGCCGTTTGGCTTCAAGGGATACAAGCATCGCTAGCAGGCGGAACTGAACGATGATTGCTTGGAGCATTAAGGCCTCATGGTACAGACGTACAAGGCGGCGCCCTGGGTCGCCATAGGACAAATCCATGGCAGAGGAGTAATGCATGTGCGGTGGGCCTTCAAGGTTCACCGTCGTGAAGGGGCGGTGAGCCTCCTCTTGGCGTTGCCGGCTGAAGCAGTTATAGTCTCGCCGACTTGGCCCCTTAGGTCATTGCTCTTGCGATATTTTGTCCCCTTGAACGATACCTTTTTGTTCGTCGCCTGCGCCGGTTGCCGGCATTTCCGGGATTTCGGATACGCCATCGGACTGCGAGGCGGCGACCGATGAATGTCCTTCTCGCCAGTGTCGACGCGCTGCCGCAGGTCGGCGGCATTTCCTTCATGGCTCACCACGTCGCCGCCGGCCTTGTACGGAAGGGCGCGAACGTCGTCTTCGTCGGTCCGGCGGGTTCCTATGTGCCGCGTGGCTTTGACCGCAATTACAGCTTTTACGAGGATGTCGCCTCCAACGTCGCGTTGCGCGCGGGCGAAGGGTGCCTGGTCGAGGACGCGCGCATCGCCGCGCTGTTCAAGTCGATGATCGAGCGCTATCGGATCTCGCGCGTCGTTCTGATGCATCCTTACTATTATGGGGTCGGCGCCATCGATGCCTGTCGCGCGGCCGGCGTTCCCTGCACCGTGTTCTTCCACGGCCTGGAAATCCGTTGTCAGATCGTGCAATCGGACGGGCCGGTCAACCTCAAGGCCTTGGCACGGGCCTCCGGCCTGACGGGGCTCGCCGAAAGGACCTTCGCATCGATCGCGCGTGCTGACGAACTGGCTGTGAACAGCGTCTACACCGCCGAAATGCTCCATGACTTTGATCCCGGCCTGTCCGCGCGCGTGGTCGGCTGCGGTGTCGATCTCGACGATATCGAGCGCCGTCTCGCCGGCGTGCCGCTGACTCGCACCGGCAAGGCCGAGCGGCGTCGCGGCCTTGGGCTGCCGGATCGGCCGACCCTGGCTTTCATCGGGCGCCTGGTGCC
>JAQVKV010000435.1 GCA_028694545.1 Zavarzinia sp.
GCGCGTTGCGTTCGGTGATGCCGTCGGGGAACAGGACTTCGGCGGCGACGCCATCACCGTCCAGCACCTTGTCGCGGATCGTGCTGTCCCAGACACCGAAAATGTCGTCACCGCAGGCGGCGCGCCATTTGTCGTTGAAGTCCTTGACCAGCAGCTTCTCCTCCATCATCTCGCGCATGGCGATTTCCTTGGGGAGACGCTCGTCGAATTCGGCGTGATACTTGCTGTCGAGATAGTCCCGATATTTCTCCGGCGGCAGGCCGGCGTGGCCATCACCCGAAATCACTAGAAAGCGGTCCATCTCTTCCTCCGGTGATTATTGTCGTTCGGTGTTTATTACCGTTTGTGATCGCCGCCCCTGTCGGACAGCTTTTCATGATCAAAGCCTAGGCCCCGCCGCCGCCAGCCGGAAGCCAGCGGGGACGAATTGACCGTTCACGCTCGCGAACAATGTTCAGCCTTCGGCCTGGCCGAGGAAGGGTGGCTTCTCGCCGCCGCCATGAACCTCGAGCGCGGCACCGGTGACATGGCCGGCAAGATCGGAGGCAAGGAAAAGGCAGGCGTTGGCGATGTCGTCCGGCACCGCCATGCGCCCCTGCGGCAGCCCCGCCTCGATCCGGGCGAGCCCCTCCGCGCCGCCATAGTGGTCGAGCGCGGCTTCCGTCTTGATCATGCCCGCGATGATGGCGTTGACGCGCACTTGCGGCGCCCATTCCTGTCCGAGCGAGCGGGTGAGCGAGACCAGCCCGGCCTTCGCCGCGCCATAGACCGCGGTCCCCGGCGAGGGCCGCACGGCCGAGACCGAGGCGATGTTGACGAAGGCGCCCCCCGTCTCCTGACGGCGCATGGCGAGGCAGGCCGCCTGCGAGAGATAGAGCGGCGCCAGCATGTTGAGACGGACGATCGATTCCGCGAAACGGGGCGATGCGCTCGCCGCGTCCGACGGGGGCGAGCCGCCCGCATTGTTCACCAGCACGTCCAGCCGGCCATAGGCTTCGAGCGCGGTATCGACGACGCGCTTCGCCTGCTCGGGATCGCGCACGTCGGCGGCGACGAAGAGCGCCGCGCGACCGGCGCCGGAAACCGGCGCCTCGGGCGCGTTCCGCCCGCAAACCACCACATGGGCCCCGGCCTCGAGAAAGCGGACCGCGATCACCCGGCCGACCCCCTTGGTGCCGCCGGTGACGATCGCGACCTTGCCGACGAAATCGAAATGCGCGCTCATTTCAGACACTCTTCGTCCCAGAAGGCCCGCATGCGGACGATCTTGCCGGCGTCGTTCACCCGATAGGTCGAGAAGCCCTCGATCGCGATCCCGCCCATGCCCGGCAGGCTCATGGTCACGGTGAAATTGGCGACGAACTCATTGCCGCCATGAACGATCCGGTGCAATTCGCTGGTGAATTGCGCCGGTCCCTCGTCCGTCGGGCCCCAGAAGGCCTTCAGCGCCTCGATGCCATCATGCGCGGGCAGGCCCACCGGATCCTCGACCACCGCGTCTTTCGCGAAGAGCGCGGCCCGGGCCGCCATGTCCTTCGACGTGAAGGTCGCGAGATAAGTCCGCACCAAAGCCTCGGCATCGGCCTTGGAGAAGGTGGAAGGCACGCCCGAGAGCATGCCGACGAGGGCCTCGCGCAGCATCAGAATTCCGAGAAGCGGAAGTTGCCGTTGTCGATGGCGATGTCTGCGCCCGAGATGAAGCGCGACTCGTCGGAAACGAGGAAGAGCACCAGATTGGCGACATCCTCGGGGTAACAGAAGCGATGCCCCATGGGCGACTGCTTGATCATCTCGACATCGGCGTCCGGCGGCAGCCCCATCTGCGCCAGCACCATGGGGGTCAGGATGCCGTCAGGGCAGAGCGCGTTGCAGCGGATGGCATAGCCGCCGGTCTTCGCATGGGCATTCACGCTGCGGGTCAGCGAGACGACGGCCGACTTGGCGGCGGCATAGGCGAAATAGTTCGGGCTGCCGAGATGCGACGTGACCGACCCCATGTTCACGATGTTGCCGCCCTTCTCCTTCATGTTGAGGACGCCGTGCTTGCAGCCGAGGTAGTAACCCGTGACATTCACATTCAGGGTCTTCTGCCAGTCCTCGAACGCCATGTATTCGATCGAGGCCTGGATCAGGATGCCGGCATTGTTCACCAGCGTGTCGACATAGCCGAACTTCTCGCGCGCGGCGGCGAAGGCCGCGACCCATTCGTCTTCCTTGGTGATGTTCAGGGGCAGCGCGATCGCCGCCTCGCCGATTTCGGCGGCGGTCGCCTGGGCGGTCTCCAGGTTCTGGTCGGTCGCGATAATCTTGGCACCTTCCCGGGCCAGCATCAGCGCATCCGCCCGGCCGGCGCCGCTGCCGGCACCGGTGATCATGACAACCTTACCCTCTACGCGGCCCATCGACTTAACCCTTTCCAATCCTGCCGAAGGCTCAGGCGCCCGCGGCATCACGCATCAGTTCGTCCGCCGGCCGGTTCGTGGTGGCGGCGGCAATATCGTTCACGGCGATGAAGCCGAAGGTCATGGCCGGACCGAGCGTTCCGCCCGCCCCCGGATAGGACGCGGCCATGACCGAACCCGAGCAATTGCCGATGGCATAGAGCCCGGTGATCGGCTGCCCCGCCTCGTCGACGACACGGGCCCGCGCGTCGACCTTCAATCCGCCCTTGGTGCCGATATCGCCGAGATCGACGCGAACGGCATAGAAGGGCGCCTTCTCGATCGGGCCAAGACAGGGGTTGGGCGCCACGAAGCGGTCGCCGAAATAGCGGTCGTAGACATTATCGCCCCGGCCGAATTCCGTGTCCTTGCCGGTTCGGGCGAAGCCGTTCATGCGCCCCACGGTTTCCGACAGGGTATCCGCCGGCACGCCGATCTTGCGCGCCAGTTCGCCGATCGTCTGAGCCCGGTAGAGCACATTGTCGAACCATTCGGGCGGCAGGCTGCGGTCCGGCTCCATCATGCCGGGCATGAGGCCGCCGACGACATATTTCTTGCGGAAGGTCGCGTCGAACACCATCCAGCACGGACTGCAGGCCCCGCTCCGCTGATGTTCGGCGATCATGGCGTAACCGAAATCGTTGTAGGAGATCGCCTCGTTCACGAAGCGACTGCCCTGCTGGTTCACGATAACGCTGCCGGGCCAGCCGCGCTCCATGAACATGCCGACACGGGTTTCCGTGTTCGGCGTATGACGCGACGGCAGACGCATGGTCGGCGCCCACCAGGCAAGATCCATGAATTCGACCGCCGCCCCCACGGCACGACCGGCACGAATGGCGTCGCCCGTATTGTTCGGAAAGGGCGTGACACTCCAGGTCTCGGAGGTCGGCTTCGGCAGATATTCCTCGCGCATGGACTGGTTGCGCTCGAAGCCGCCGGCGGCGAGAATCACGGCCCGGCGCGCGCCGATCGTCATTTCCTTGCCATCGCGCGAGACCGTGACGCCTGTAACGCGGCCATCCTCGCGCACCAGGCCGACGAGACGAGTGTTGATGACGCGCGTCACGCCACGCCGGACGAGACCGCGCAGCAGGCCCCCGGCCAGCGCGTTGCCC
>JAQVKV010000436.1 GCA_028694545.1 Zavarzinia sp.
ATGGACGTCGATGTCGAGGGTCGCGACGCGGCCGAAACGCCGGCACAGGATATCGGCGGCGACGGCGGCATTGTTCAGGAAGCAGAAGCCGCCGGCATAATCGGGCCCCGCATGATGGCCGGGCGGCCGGCACAGGGCATAGGCGCTCGGGGCCGCGCCGTCGGCGACGCGAAGGGCGGCCGACGCGGCACTATGGGCATTCCACAGGACGGCGCTCCAGGTCTCGGCCGTAATCGGGCAGGACATGTCGTAGAGGTGATAGCCGGCCCGGCCGACGATGGCGCGGGGATAGGGGCCGCCGCTGCGGCGCGGATGGACGTTGGGCACCATCTGGTCGGCGGCCTGGGGTAATTGCCGCCATGCCCCATGGGCGGTCTCGAGGAAATCGAGGTAGCGCGGGTCATGCACCCGGGCGACATGGGTAAGGCCATGGTCTTCCGGCTCCACGATCGCGTGGCCGCTGGCGACGACCCCGGCCAGCAGCCCGTCGAGGCGGGCGGGCACGTCCGGATGGGCCTTCGGCCGCCCGGCCGCCAGGAATTCGGCCGGGGCATAGTCGCGCTGGCGGGGCGAGAACGTGACGATCATCGCGCAGGCTCTCCCAGGGCTGCGATGCCGTCCAGCAGGAAGGCGCGGACATCGCGGTTGTAGGCGTCGGGCTGTTCCAGCATGGGGACATGGGCGCAGTCGTCATAGGCGATCAGGCGGGCGTTCGGCATGCGCGCGGTCGCGGCCAGCGCGCTTTCGAGCTTGCCGCCCCTGTCCTGCCGGCCCCACACCACCAGGGTTTCCACCGTCAGTTCCTCCAGCCGTTCGAGGATGCGGAAGGGGCGAAAGATCGCCGGCGTGCGCAGGTCGCCGATGGACCGTTCCCAGGCCGCGCGCATGGACGGCAGGGCATAACAGAGCGCGAGCAGCCAGGGCAGTTCTGCCGGCACGCTGGCGAGGTCGTGCACGGTCACGGCCAATTTCTCCCGCCATTCGGCGGGCGACATAGCGGTGAGACGCGGGTGGTAATTGTCCCACAGGCGCGCCATGAAGATGGCGAGATCGGCTTCGCTGTTGAAACAGGTACCGCTGCCCGTGATCACCAGCCGGCTTACCCGTCCGGGCGCGCGGAGGCAGAGATTGGCGGCGATCAGGGCGCCGTAGGAACTGCCGTCGAGGGCGAAGCGGTCGAGCCCCAGCGCATCCGCCAGCGCCAGCAGGTGGCCGATCTTGTCGGCGATGCCGGGGGGCGCGTCGCCCGGCGCCCGCGTGAAGCCGTGGCCGAGAAGATCCGGGGCGACGACGTGGAAGTCCGCCGCCAGCGCATCGATGTTCCGGCTCCAGACATCCGCCGTCAGGGTAAGGCCGTGGAGCAGCAGGACGGCGGGCTTGCCCGGATCCCCCGCCGTCAGGCAGCGCGTGGCAATCCCGCCCGCATCGACGTAGCGCATCAGCATGGCGGCGCCGTCACGCCGCCGGGGTGGTGTCGAGCCCGTCGAATTCGGCGGCGCTATAGGCGAAGAGACCGTCCACCAGCGGCAGTTCCGAGGCATAGGCGAGGTCGCTCAGCTTCTCCATGCGCATCGGATAGAGGTAACCGTCCAGATGGTCGTATTCGTGCTGCAGCAGCATCGCCAGATAGCCCTTGAATTCGCGCACCACCGTCTCGCCCGTCGTGGTCTGGAAGGTCAGGCGGATGTGGTTGTAGCGCTGCACCCGGCCGTAGAGCCCGGGCAGGGACAGGCAGCGTTCCCAGATGGGCCGCTTCTCGGCGCCGAGCGGCTCCAGCACCGGATTGATCACGGCCGTCGGCGGCTCGGGCCGGGTCGTGGAACCTTCGGGGATGCGCCATTCGGGCAGGCAGAACAGGATGACGCGCCTGTGATCGTCGAGCTGGGGCGCGGCCAGCCCGATGCCGCCGACGAGGTCGAGTTCGTGCTGCATGCGGGCCAGCAGGTCGCGGATGTCCGGCGCCGTCGGGTCGACGACCGGGGCGGAGGGCTTCAGCAGTCTCTCGTTGCCGAGCTTCAGGATCGTGCTCTGGTCGGACATGGACATCCCTTTCAGGCGGTGGCGAGGTCGACGAAAATCGCGCCGTTCTCGATCTTGACGGGATAGGTCTTCAGGGCTTCCCGCGCCGGGCCTTCCAGCGCTTCACCACTGCGGATGTCGAAGATCGCCTGGTGCAGCGGGCATTCGACGCAACCATCCTCGACATAGCCGTCGGACATGAGGGCGTGCTGATGCGTGCAGATGTTGTGGGTGGCGAAATAGCCGTCCTTCAGGCGATAGATCGCGACCGGCGTCTCGCCGATCTCGATGCCGACGACATGCCTGTTTTCGAGGTCTTCGAGGGCGGCGGCGCGGTGCCACGTCATGCGTTTCTCCTGGGGCGGTTCCGTCAGCCGTGACGGAGGAGGTCGAGGGGGGCGGGAAAGCTGCCTGCCGTGCCGGCAGCCTCGGCGAAATGGGTGGCGAGGGCGCCGGCGACGAGTTCGGGCTGTTCGAGGTGCGGGATGTGGCGCGCCCCCTCGACGATGGCGAGCGTGCTGCGGGGCACCCGGGCCAGCGCCCCCTGTGCGGCGTCCAGCGTCACGGTGGCGTCGCCCCGGCCCCAGAGCAGCAGCAGGGGCCAGATGCCGCCCAGGGCCGCCAGGCGTTCCGTCTGCACGTCGTCGTTGATGGTGCCGAGGTAATAGGCGCCGATCCGGGCGAAGGCTTCGGCGGCGCCGGCCGAAGTGTTGGTGCGGTGGCTTTCCTCGATATAGGCGTCGTCGAAGATCGTGGCATCGGCGACAGCGAAGGCGAAGCGCCGGGCGATCGCCTCGCGGCTCATGTCCTTCAGGTAGTCGGCGGTCCATTGCCGGCGCTCCGGCGTCATGGCCTGCAGGCCGATGCTGCCGATCAGGGTGAGGGAGCGCAGGCGCGCCGGTGCCGTGGTCGCGAATGCGGCGGCATGGATGCCGCCCAGCGACGAGGCGACGAGATGGACCGGTTCCGCCCCGATCAGGTCGCAGACGGCGGCCAGCAGCCGGGCATGGCCTTCCGCCGTGTAATCGAAATGATCGCCCTTGGCCGAGAGCCCGTGGCCCGGCAGGTCGAGGGCGAGGCAGCGATAGCCCTGTCGGGCCAGCCGCGCCGCCACCGGCTCGAAAGTCTCGGCCCGGGAGCCGAGGCCATGCAGCATCAGGACCGTCTCGCCCGACAGCCCCCATTGCACGACCCGGAGCGGAAGGCCCAGGGGGTGGATCAGATATTGGATGCCGCTTACCGCCATGTCAGACGTTCCTTCCCATGCGGCGCTGCCAATCCTTGGCGAGGGCGCCATAGAGGGCGACCGCCTCGCCGATCCGCGCGACCGCGCAATATTCGTCGCTCTTGTGCGCCATGGTCGGCTCCCCGGGACCGATGATCACGGTCGGCACGTCGCCGAAGGCCGAGGTCAGTATCGAGGCGTCGGTGAAATAGGAGGCACCGCGTGGCTCCGGCGGTTCGCCCAGGGTCTCGGCGGCCAGGGCGAAGACATGCTGGATCCAGTCGTCCGTCGGGCTGGTGATCACGTGATC
>JAQVKV010000437.1 GCA_028694545.1 Zavarzinia sp.
CGTATCGGTCGCGGACATCTTGGCGACGATCTCGATCTCGCCGACCGAGACGTGATACTGGATGTACCAGCCCATGAAGATCTTGCGCGTCACCGCTCCGGCCAGGCGGTCGGCGCCGCCCCGTCCGCTGGTTTCGTCGTTCCCGCCGGGCGCGATCCTCACGTGTTCCGGACGGATGGCGACCGAAACCCGGCCGCTGCAGCGAGGCGCGGCGAGGGCCGAGATCGTGGTCCCGAAGGGGGTCTCGACGGTCAGGAAGCCATCGTCCCCGACCGTGCCCTGGGCGGTTCCGGGGATGAGGTTGGCCCGGCCAATGAAATTGGCGACGAAATCGTTGCCGGGGCGGGTGTAGATCTCTTCCGGACCGCCGATCTGCTGCAGGAAACCGTTCGCCATGATGGCGATCTCGGTCGACATCGAAAGCGCCTCTTCCTGCGAATGGGTGACGGAGATTGTGGTGATGCCCACGCGGGAGACGATGTCGCAGATTTCGTTCCGCATGGATTCCCGCAAGGCCTCGTCGAGGTTCGACATCGGCTCGTCGAGCAGCAGGAGGTTGGGATGGAAGACCAGGGCCCGGGCAAGGGCGACGCGCTGCTGCTGTCCGCCGGAGAGCTGGGCAGGATAGCGGTCGGACAGGGCCTCTAGTTTCACGAGGCCCAGGTATTCCCGGACCCGGTCGGCGATTTCGCGTTTCGGGGCATGGCGCATTCTCAGGCCGAAGCCGACGTTCTGCGCCACCGTCATATGGGGAAACAGGTCGTATTTCTGGCTGACCATGCCGATGCCGCGCTCGAAGGGTTCCTTGTCGCTGATGTTGTTCCCCTCGAGCAGGATGCGGCCGTCCTGCAGGTGGATGAAGCCGGCGATCGCCCTCAGCAGCGTCGTCTTGCCGCTGCCGCTCGGCCCGACGATGGTGAGGAAATCGCCTTTGGGCACATCAAAGGTTACTCCCTTCACCACCTCCAGATCGCCGTAGCCGATCCGGACACCATCAAGTCGGAGGAATATTCTCTTATCGTCCGTCGTCATTTTCTACCGCAACTCCAAACAGGCATTCTGTGCCGGCGGGACCAGAGTTCACTCCAACCCGATGGTGGACGGATCCTTCTCAGTTCCCGAGAAGGGGAACGATTTCGCGGTTCCAGCGATCGCTCCAGCCGTCGATGTTACGGCTGAAGGTCTCGATGTCGAACACGGTCGAGGTCTCGATCTGGGCCGGCGTCAGGGCGAAGCCGCCCGCGTCCAGGGACGCCGGCATGACGTCCTTCTTCAGCATCGGGGTGAAGCCGATCTTGGTGCTGGTGCCCACCACCGACTGGACGCTCCACCAGTAATCGAGATACTTGAGGGCGGCGTCGCGGTGCGGGGCATTGCGAACCAGAAGCGCTCCGCCGCCGACCATGACGACGCCTTCCTCCGGTGCCACCCACTTGAGATTGGCGCCTTTGTCGACCGCGGCCTTCAGGCTGCTGAGGTTGTAGGGGATCGCCCAGGCCTCGCCGCTGGTCAGCATCTGGACGACCTGGGCCGGGCTGTCGGCGATGGCGACGACATTCGGCATCAGCTCCTTGATCTTCTCCAGGCCCGGATCGACGTTCTCCATGGTGCCGCCGGCGATCTTGTTGATCATGAGGAGGAAGGCGGCGGAGGAAGTCCGGGGCGAATTGATCGCGATCTTGCCTTTCAGACGGGGATCCCAGAGGTCGCTCCACTTCTTGATCTCGAAGGGCACGAGATCCGGGCGGTAGGCGATGACGAAACCGTCGCCCCACATCAGGCCGCCGGTGTATTGGCCCGGCGCGTCCGGCGCCTTGTAGGCGTCGAGCGAGGAGGTGGCCAGATTGTCGATCGAGGGAATTTCCTTCGGATTGATCGCCTCGGAAAGACCGTCGGCATAGGCCCGCGCCAGCCAGACGTGGTTCGTCAGCATGACGTCGATCTGCGGCTTGTCCTTCTGCGCGACGAGCTTCGCGTAATTGTCCTGCGCGTTGCCGGGCACGACCCTGACCTTGATGCCGGTCGCCGCCGTGAAGGGGATGTTGACGATTTCGGTGACGATCTTTTCGTAGAACCCACCCCAGGTCGCCAGAACGACCTCTTCGGCATGGGCTGCGGACTGCGCGATGACGAGCGAGGCAATGGCCGCGCCGCCCAGTCTTGCGATCTTACCAATGATGTTCGACATGATACGCCTCCTGTCCGGGGCATTGGGAAACTTGAACCGTTACACCAATGCGAACGCTGATTGATCGGATGCCCTGTCTTGCGGAAGCCGGCTGGTCCGCGCTCTACGAGAAGAAGTGTTTGGCGATTCCTGCTGGGAAATGGGCGATACTGGCCATCGCGTGGACTCCTTGCGACGTTGCCTTCCTTGCGAGGTTCAGCCGACGCCAAGCGCGTGCTGCATCTCGACGAGAGGCTCGGGATAGACGACGAGGCCGTCCTTCACATGGACACGGCCGTCGATTTCGAGCGTCTGCATGGTCATGAACCCGTCGGGATGGTTCTCGCCGCCGCCCGGCAGCCACCAGGGCACCCCGAGGCCGACGGCGTTGTTGCCGACGACGCGGACATCCTCGATGAAGGATTGTCCGGTGAAGCGGGCGGCGGGATGGAAGCCGTAGGAGAAGTGGATGATCTGGCCGAGGCCGGCACCAGCGGCCCGGCGCAGTGCCCGCTCGAGAGCGAAGCGCTCGCTGCGGCCGCCTGAAACCGTCTTGATGACGCTGTCGACCTCGACCGTGATCGGATCGGCAAGCAGAGTCTGGTATTCGTGGAGTACAGCGTCGAAGACGACCACCCCCTTCACCGTTTCCATTTCGGGGTAGATGACGACCGAGCCGGGGGGCGTGAACGTGCCTGGCATGTTCGTCTTGCGCGGCTTCCGGGTGACGGTCTCCGCCAGGTTGAAGGCGATGTCGGTACCGCGGTCATTGGTGATGCGGCACCGTTTGCCCCGCGCCTCCAGGATGATCCGGTCGAAGGCGTCCTGGAACTGGAACAGAGCCTCGATGTCGACCCCGGCGAACATGCGCTCGAAGCCGGCGAGGCTGAGGTCCGCGCCGAGGAAGCAGCGGACTCGCTCCTCCTTCATCGCGTTGCTGTGCGCCTCCGAGCCGCCGAGGTAAGGGAAGGTCAGATCGATCCAGACATCGCAGCTTTTCACCGCACTGTGGATGGAGCGCCCGATATAGGGATCGGCCAGCTTGCCCTGGCAGGGCAGTTGCGGGATCAGCATCACGGCGCCCCGGGCGCCACGCAAGGTGACAGCGTCGAGCAGGGCGTGAAAGACCGCCGGGTCCGTCCGGAAATCGGCGGTGATCAGGACCTCTTCATGCGGCTGTACCTCGAGCATGTCGTTGACGACGACATCGGCGGCCTTGCACGCGGACTTAAGGTGCAGCGGGGCAGGGATCGCGCCCGGCGATTTCATTGCCGGTCTCCTGAGAGCTGGTCGAGGTAGTTTCGGATGACGTGGTGGATGGTCTGTTCGAGGTTGGACATGGGGCCTGGGGCGAAGCGTCCCGAGGCGCTGGCGTTCTG
>JAQVKV010000438.1 GCA_028694545.1 Zavarzinia sp.
CGGAGTGCCGGATCATCCGCCGCCGCCTGTTCCGCGTCGGCGCGCCAGGCGCGGTAACCCGGATCATCCCGATTGTCGCGGAAAAAATCGGCATGGCTGCGGTCGGTCAGCGTATCGAGCAGGAACCACAGCATGACGGCGTCGAAAACGCCGTAGCGCGAACGGCCGGCATTGCTGGGCGTCCTGTAGTCGCGGCCGGCGTAAGTCTCGTAGTCGCTGGTGCGCCCGGTGCTGGGCCGGCGGCTGCCTGACGAGGAATAGGAGGACGAGGAAGAAGACGACGAGCCGCGATCGGCGGTCGACGGGGTACGGGGCGGCGGGCTCAGGAAATCGTCGAGCGCGCTGCGCGACTGCCCGCGCGAGGCGTCCCGGTCCGAGCCGGCACCCGAGGACCACAGGCCCGAGCCGCCTGAACTGCTGCTGCCCGGCCGCGCGTAGCCGCCGCTGGAACGGCTGCTACCCGAGGACGCGCCGACGGAGGGCGTACGGCTGCCGCCGCTGCTGCCCGGCCGGCTGTAGCCGCCGCTGCCGCTGCTGCGCGCTTCGGCATCCGCCGGCGCGAAGGCGACCAGCGCCGCGACACCGGCGCCGAGTGCCGGCGCACAGGCCGGGACCAAGCCCGGCGCCAGCGCCAGGATGGCGGATAGGGTCAGGGCCGCGAGCCCTTGCCCGCGGCGACCTGTCCGGTTGCCGGTCATGGCCGGTTTCCGGCGGGGCGTGGCGATCAGTAGGTCAGGATCGCCGGCAGGACCTTCGCCTGCTCCACCCAGTCGGCCACGTCGGCCTCGCTGGGCAGGCGGCGGACGAGGGATTTCGCCTCGTTCACTTCCGCCATCTTCTTGTGCAGGTTGGCGGGCACGCGGTGCTTGAGTTCCTTCACGGTGTCGACGCCCGCGACTTCGAGCAGGTCGCCATATTCCTCGCCCACGCCCTTGATGCGCATGAGGTCGGCGCGATTGGTCCATTCGAGGATCTGCTTGGTGGTGAGGCCGGTCTTCTCGGCCAGGGTTTCGCGGCCCTTGGGGGTCGCGGCGGCGTCGAGCAATTCGCCCGTCGTGCCGATCCCGGCTTCCTTCAGCTTGGCACCGAAGACCGGGCCGATGCCCTCGATCTTCTCGATCGGATAAGACGACATGAGGCGACTCCCCTTCCTGCTCATGACACCCACGGTGACAGGAGGGTACAACCTGGGCAGGGCTTGGCAATCGTCAAAGCACAGCGGCGGCGACATCCGTATCCGGTTCCGGGGAAATGCGGGCCGGATATGACCGCAATGGGAGAATTCGGCACGGCGCCAGGGCAAGGGTGATCAAAGGCGCGGAGATATGACCGGAGAGCACGACGATGATCCGGCCTTGAGGGCGGGGGCATCGTCGAACAGGATTGGACAGTCAACCTCACTCCTTAACCCAAGGGCTTTTGATCCGGCGCTTCCCATTTGATCAAGCCGCATTTTCAGGCTGCTTGGGGGCGAAGCTCAGGGATTTCCCCAAGGGGGCCTGTCGACGCCGACCGCATTCGGCCCGGGCGCCCCATGTCCTTCATCAGGCAAGGGATCGCGGGGCGGGCGACACTCTCGCCCTCCCCGCGACGACGGGCGCCGGACCGGGGGCACGGCATGAACCGAGAAGCTCTCACCGAATACCCCGCGGCTTGGGTCAGGCCCCGCGCACGATGTCGATGATGGCGAGTGGGGCTTCCGGTACGGCTGCGCCGCGCCAGGCCACGTGACCGTCCGGCCGGACGAGAACCAGCGGTTGCTCGTAGAGCGTCGCGATCGCCGGTATCTCAAGGGTCTCGACGGTCAGGGGCAGCCCCCGTATGGCCGCGCCCGTGGTGAAGGGCGTGATGTCCAGCGTTGTATCGAAGCGCAGCAGGACAAAGCCACGGCCGAAGAGATCCAGCGTCGAGCGGCCGTCCGCCAGCCAGGCGTGGGGCGCGCGCGCGCCAGGGCGTGCGCTCTGGGTGTAGACCACCGGATCGTCTGGCGGTGGGGCCGAGCCGTCTTGCACGATGATCGGAGAATCGTCGTAGCGATAGCCCATGGACGTGCCGTCGGTATTCCAGCTCGGGGAAAGCGCCGATTTCAGGATGCGGCCGATCTCGCGACGGGCGGCCTCGCCCTTGGGCGTGTCGTCTTCCATCAAGGAATAATCGAGGTCGAGGATCCAGGGCACGAACAGGGCGGTCGCCGCCTTCACATAACGCTCGTTGGCGGGCTTGCGCTCCGGCGTGTAACTGTCCATCAGGACCTCCCCGCCCCAGCCGCGCAGTATGGCCTCAAGCTTCCAGCCGAGGTCGACCACGTCGGCGAGGCCGGCATTCATGCCAAGACCACCGGTTGGCGACATGGCATGAGCCGCGTCGCCGGCAAGAAAGATCCGGCCGCGCCGAAGCTCGGTGGCGACAACTTCGCGCCGGCGCCAGGGCGCGGCCGAAATGATTTCGAAGGGGATGGTGTCGTCGCCGAGGCAACGGCGCACATAGGCTTCGCAATCGAGGCTGGCGAGGTCGAAGCGCTTCTTGCTGCCCATCAAGGAGAGACGCCATTCGTCACTCCCATCGACCACGGTGAGATTGCCCCAGATCCCTTCCTTGCCGATCAGCATGTAGCGCTCGGCAGCCCCAAGCCTCGTCCTCTTGTGAAGCGCCGGCGACTTGAAGAAGACGCTCAGGGCGTAATTGAGCACCGGCGTGCCGTCGAGCCCGATCCCCAGGGCGTTGCGCACCGGGCTGTCCACGCCATCGCAGGCGACCATGTAACGGGCCCGGACCCGAATGGTCCCGGCGTCGGTCGTGGCCCGAAGGGCATTGGCCCCGACGTCGTCGCCGCTGAAATCATGTATCCGGCTCTCCTCCAGGGGGCGGACGAAGGCGGTGACGCCCTCGTCGTCCTGCTCGAAGCCTTCGAGCCGGTGACGGCGCCGCAGGTTGACGGTCGGATAGCGGTCGAGGGCGCGCTCCAGGATCGGATCGAACATCTTCTGCGGACAGCGGAAGCGTGGCTCGGGCGAGTAATGAGGCGCGGGCCGATCGCGGATCGAGGAGAAGGGGTCGCGCTCGATCTCGTGGCCGCCAAGGCTGGTGCAGTAGACGATGTCGAGTGGGTAATCGAGTGGAAAGCCGCAATTGGCGAGATCGTCGGTCAGATTCCAGCGGCGGCAGAATTCCATGGTGCGCGAGGTCAGGCCCGAGGCACGCGGCAGGACCACGTCCAGGTCGCTCTGATCGATGATCAGGCAGTCGATACCACGCCAGCCAAGGTCGAGGGCAAGCGCGAGGCCGACCGGGCCGGCGCCGACGATCAGCACCGGTATATTGATTTCATTCATCATCGGAACACCTATTTCAACTGAACCGACCGACAATCCGCCGGTACCTCGGGTCGCTCCGGCCCGAGGCGCCCGGCGATTTCATTGCCGGTCTCCTGAGAGCTGGTCGAGGTAGTTTCGGATGACGTGGTGGATGGTCTGTTCGAGGTTGGACATGGGGCCTGGGGCGAAGCGTCCCGAGGCGCTGGCGTTCTG
>JAQVKV010000439.1 GCA_028694545.1 Zavarzinia sp.
AACTCCCTCAGTGTCGCTGACGATAGGATGGATGCCAGAAGGTGATCCGGCGCTCGGCGAGCGCCACCAGCCCGTAGAAGGCGGAACCGGCGACGGCCGCCACCACGATCTCGGCCCAGACCATGTCAAGGTTCATGCGCCCGACCTCGGTCGAGATGCGAAAGCCCATGCCGACGATGGGCGTGCCGAAGAATTCGGCCACGATGGCGCCAATCAGCGCCAGGGTCGAATTGATCTTCAGCGCGTTGAAGACGAAGGGCATGGCCGCCGGCAGACGCAGCGCCAGCAGCGCCTGCCCGTTCGTCGCCGCATAGGTGCGCAACAATTCGCGTTCCTGCGCGCCCGCCGCGGCAAGACCGGCGACCGTATTCACCAGCATGGGAAAGAAGGTCATGATCACGACGACCGCCGCCTTCGAGGGCCAGTCGAAACCGAACCACATGACCATGATGGGAGCGACGCCGACGATCGGCAGCGCCGAGGCGAGATTGCCGAGGGGCAGCAGCCCGCGCCGCAGGAAGGGCACCCGGTCCGCGATGACCGCGACAAGAAAACCGGAGCCGCAGCCCATGACATAGCCGGCCAGCACCGCCTTCAGGAAGGTTTGGCGAAAATCATCCAGCAGCACGTCGCCCGAGGTGGCAAGCCGCGCGAGGATCAGCCCGGGCGACGGCAGCAGAACCTGCGGCACGCCGTAACCGATGGTGATCGCCTGCCACAGGAAGACGATCCACAACCCGAAGATCACCGGCACGGCAAGGTCGGCCAAGCGCGCGCCCCGCCCCGCGACCGGCGCATTGGCCAGCAGCGACAGCCCCCGCCAGGCCAGCGCGGTCAGCGCCAGCAGGGACAGCGCATAGCCGAAGGCGGAATCCGCCATGCCGCCGGTCAGCATGGCGATGGCGCCGCCGCCGGCGATCAGCAGAAAAAGGAGCGCGGCCCTGACCCCCGTCATGGCCGCGCCCCCATGGCCCGCGCCACCAGCTTCTCGGCCAAGCCGACAAGGGCGACGAGCACCGCCGCCAGAACGGCGGCGGCGACGAGCGCGGACCATATCTGAATCGTCTGGCCGTAATAGGACCCGGCCAGCAGCCGCGCGCCCAACCCGGCCTGCGCGCCCGTGGGAAGTTCGGCGATGATGGCACCGACGAGGCTGATGGAAATCGCCACCTTCAGCCCGGCGAAGAGGAAGGGCAGCGCCGTCGGCCAACGCAACTTGACGAGGGTCTGGCGCGCCGAAGCGCTATAGGTACGCATCAGGTCCATCTGCAGAAGGTCCGGCGCGCGCAACCCCTTCACCATGCCGATGGCGATGGGAAAGAAGCAGAGATAGGTGGAAATCGCCGATTTCGGGATCAGGCCCTTCAACCCGATCGCGCCCAGCACCACGATCACCATGGGCGCGATCGCCAGGATGGGAATGGTCTGGGAGGCGATGATCCAGGGCATCAGGCTCTTTTCGAGCGCCTTCACGTGAACGATGCCGATGGCGAGCACGATGCCGAGCAGGGTGCCCGCGCCGAAGCCGACCAGGGTCGACGACAGGGTGACCCAGCCGTGATAGACGAGGCTGCGCTTCGAGGTGATCTTCGTTTCGAAGACGGTCCGCCACAATTCGTCGAGGACTTGGTGCGGCGCGGGCAGTAGTGGCCGGTCCTGCGCCCAGGTGCCGGCAACGAGGTCCGCAACGCTCCAGTCCGCCGTCCCGGCCCGGTCGAAGGCGTCGATCTGCAGGTCCGCGTTCAGCCAGACCGCCGCCGCGTACCAGACGATGATCAGGCCAAGCCCGACCACGGCGACCGGCAGGCCGTGATGCAGCACCGGGCGCCACGGGGCGGGGCCGCGCGCGATGCCGGGAGACGCCGCCGCCATCGTCTCAATCCTCGTAGGCATGGCCGGCACGCAGGCCTTCGCGCACCCGATGGGCGATCGCCAGGAACTCCGCTGTCTCGCGGATGTCGAGGCTGCGGTCGCGCGGGAAGTCGGTTTCGATCACGTCGATGATGCGGCCCGGACGGGGCGACATGACGACGATCTTCGACGACAGGAACACCGCCTCCGGGATCGAATGGGTGACGAAGACCACCGTCTTCTCCGTCTTCGCCCAGAGGCGCAGGAGCTGCTCGTTCAGATGGTCGCGCACGATCTCGTCCAGGGCGCCGAAGGGTTCGTCCATCAGAAGGAGATCCGGCTCGAACGATAGCGCCCGCGCGATCGAGGCACGCTGCTGCATGCCGCCCGACAATTGCCAGGGAAACTTCCGCTCGAACCCGGCGAGATTCACCAGTTCGAGGTAGGTCTTCGCCCGTTCCCGCCGCTCGGCCGCCGGCATCCCCATGATCTCGAGGGGAAGCGTCACGTTCCGCTCGATCGTACGCCAAGGATACAGTGCCGCAGCCTGGAAGACATAGCCATAAGCACGGTTCAGGCGCGCCGCCTCAGGGCTGACGCCGTTCACCTCGATCTTTCCGCCGGTCGCCTTCTCGAGATCGGCGATCACGCGCAGCAAGGTGGTCTTGCCACAACCGGACGGTCCGATGAAGGAAACGAAATCGCCCCGCTCGATCCGCAGGTTCACGTCGGACAGGGCGTAGACCGGGCCGTCCCCGGTCTCGAAGGTCAGGGACAGGCCGGCGATGTCGACGGCGGGAACAGCACTCACGTCAGGCGACCTGGCCGGCTTTTTCCAGGATGGCGCGCAGCAGCACCTGCCCCCCGGCCGAGACCCATTCCGGCGTCGCATCCTCGATCTCGTTGTGGGAGATGCCGTCGACGCAGGGGATGAAGACCATGCCCGTGGGGGCGACACGGGCCAGGTAACAGGCGTCGTGTCCGGCGCCCGAAACCATGTCGCGCGCAGTGAAGCCGTGTTCCGCCACGCCCTTGCGCACCGCGTCGATACATTCGTCGTCGAAATGGACAGGGGCGTAATAGAAGATCTGGTTCACCTCGACCTCGAGACCGATGTCGGCGCAGATCTTCGCGACACCCTCGCGCATGGCCTTGTCCATTTCGGCCAGGGTCTCGTCCGCCGGGTGGCGGAAATCGATGGTCATGAAGACCTTGCCCGGGATGACGTTCCGGGAATTGGGATAGACCTGCATCATGCCGACGGTGGCGCAGGCGCGCGGCGCGAAGTCGAGGCCGATCCGGTTGACGAGGTCGACAATGCGGGCCGCCCCCAGCAGCGCGTCCTTGCGCCGGTTCATCGGCGTCGGACCGGCGTGGCTTTCCACGCCGGTGATGTTCAATTCGTACCAGCGCTGGCCTTGCGCGTCGGTGACGACGCCGATGGTCTTGCCTTCCGCTTCCAGGATCGGCCCCTGTTCGATATGGGCCTCGAAATAGGCGTGCACGGGGCGGCCCACCGGAGCGTCACCAGCATAGCCGATGCGCGCCAGTTCCTCGCCCATGGTCTTGCCGTCCGGATCGGCGCGCGACAAGCCGTAATCGAGATCGAAGACCCCGGCGAAGACGCCGGACGCCACCATGGCCGGAGCAAAGCGCGAGCCTTCCTCG
>JAQVKV010000440.1 GCA_028694545.1 Zavarzinia sp.
CAACCTGCGTCTGTCGGACGATTTCTGGCGCGCCCGCCTCGCCGAGATCCTGGCCGCCGGCCCCGCCTTCGGCGAGTCGAGCAAGGGCGGCGGCACCGCCGTGAACGTCGAATATGTCTCGGCCAATCCGACCGGGCCGCTGCATGTCGGCCATTGCCGGGGGGCCGTCTTCGGCGACGCGCTGGCCGCGCTGCTCGAGAAGGTCGGCCATGCGGTCACCCGCGAATATTACATCAATGATGCCGGCGGGCAGGTCGACACGCTGGCCCGTTCCGCCTTCCTGCGCTACCGGGAAGCCCTGGGCGAGAACATCGGCGAGATCCCGGAAGGGCTCTATCCCGGCGACTATCTGATCCCGGTGGGGCAGGGGCTGGTCGAGAAATATGGCGAGCGTTTCAAGGACCAGCCGGAATCCGCCTGGCTGATGCCGATCCGCGAATTCGCCATCGCCGCCATGATGGCCATGGTGCGCGAGGATCTGGAGGCCCTGAACATCCGCCAGGACGTCTTCTTCTCGGAATACAGCCTGCATACGACAGGCCGTATCGACGAAGCCCTGAAGGATCTGACCGACAAGGGCCTGATCTACGAAGGCGTGCTGGAAGCTCCCAAGGGCAAGCTGCCGGACGATTGGGAACCCCGGCCCCAGACCCTGTTCAAGGCGAGCGAATTCGGCGACGACACCGATCGGGCGCTCAAGAAGTCGAACGGCGCCTGGACCTATTTCGCCGCCGACATCGCCTATCACCTCGACAAGTACAAGCGCGGCTTCCACCACCAGATCGATGTCTGGGGCGCCGACCACGGCGGCTATGTGAAGCGCATGCGCGCGGCCGTGAAGGCGCTGTCGGGCGGGCAGGCGGATCTCGACGTGAAGATCTGCCAGCTCGTGAAGCTGACGCGGGGCGGCGAGCCCGTGAAGATGTCCAAGCGTTCGGGCAGCTTCGTCACGCTGCGCGACGTCGTCGACGAGGTGGGCAAGGACGTCGTCCGCTTCATGATGCTGACGCGGAAGAACGACGCCCCCCTCGATTTCGATTTCGACAAGGTGACGGAACAGTCGAAGGACAATCCGGTCTTCTACGTGCAATACGCCCATGCCCGCGCGCGCTCGGTGCTGCGCAACGCGGCGGCCGAGATCGCGGGCCTGGACCTGTCACGCGAAGGCCTTTCGGCGGCGAAGCTCGCCCGGATCGAGAGCCCGGACGAAATCGCCCTGATCCGGCAGATGGCGGCATTCCCGCGCCAGCTCGAACAGGCGGCGGACGCGCATGAACCGCATCGCGTCGCCTTCGCGCTCTATGATCTGGCGGCGGCGTTCCATGGCCTGTGGAACAAGGGCAAGGAAGATCCTTCGCTTCGTTTCATTCATGCCGACGATCCGGAACTGACGCTGGCCCGTCTCGCCCTGTTGCAGGCGGTATGCGACGTGATCGCGTCGGGTCTCGGCATTCTCGGCGTGACCCCGGTCGAGGAGATGCGCTGATGCCTCAGCAGCCGCAAGACCCGTATACCCCTGATCCCTATGGTCAGGGGCCCTATCGGCCGGAGCGGATCGTCCCGACCGAGCCCGAGGGCGGCGGCCTGAAGCTGGGCCGGCTGGTCCTGCTCGGCCTTGCCGGGGGCGGGCTGCTTTATCTCGGGCTGTCGCTCTTTACCGGTGGCGACGAGCGATACGAGACGACGGACGTGGAGAGCGTGCCGCTCGTCCGCGCCAATCCGGAACCGAGCAAGGTGCCGCCGGAGGATCCGGGCGGTCTCGAGGTGCCGGATCAGGACAAGCTGATCTTCGGCCAGATCGGGGGCGCCAACCCGGACTCGGGCCTGCCGGAGCAATTGCTGCCGCCGCCGCCCGAGCCCATGGCCCGGCCGACCGCCCCGGTCGAGGAACCGGTCGCGCCGCCGGCCGATGTCGCCACCATCCCCGAATTCCCGGAGGAGGAGGACCCGATTCCGGCCGCGCCGATGCCTGCGCCGACGTCGGCTCCAGCCCCCGTCGCGGCTCCGCCAGTGCCGAAACCAGCGCCGGCTCCCGCGCCGGCCCCGGCCCCCGTGGTCGCACCGAAGCCGGCCCCGACCCCCGCGCCGGCGCCCACCCCCGCACCGAGCGCCGGGGGCGAGCTGATCCAGCTTGCCGCGCTGCGCGACGAGGCGTCCGCGCGTCAGGCCTGGGCGAAGATCGCCAAGGCGAATTCCGATCTTCTCGCCGGGCTGAAGCCGGTCATCCAGCCGGTTCAGGTGAACGGCAAGACGCTCTATCGCCTGCGCGCCGGGCCCTTCGTCTCGAAGGACGCGGCGGCGCAGGTCTGCGCCAAGCTGAAGCAGCGGAATGTTGACTGCAATGTCGTCCGCTGAAGCGCCGCGCGCCGTCGTCGTCGGCATCGCCGGCAAGCGCCTGAGCGATGATGAGAAGGCGCTGTTCCGGGCGGCGGCGCCGCTCGGCTTCATCCTGTTCGCCCGCAACATCGAGACGCCGGATCAGGTCCGCGCCCTCGTCGCCGAGTGCCGAGACGTGGTCGGCCGGCCGGATGCCACGGTCTGGATCGACCAGGAGGGGGGCAGGGTGGCCCGGCTGCGCCCGCCCCATTGGCCAGCTTACTATCCGGCGCGGGCGATCGGTGCGCTGGACGGCTGGGCGGCGCAGCGTGCCGCCTATCTCCAGGCGCGCCTGATCGCGGACGATCTGACCGCGCTTGGCATCGATGTCGATTGCCATCCCTGCATCGATATTTCGGTGCCCGGCGCCCACGACGTGATCGGCGATCGCGCCTTTTCGGAAGACCCGGGCATTGTTTCCGATCTTGGTCGGGCGGCTTGCGAAGGCTTGCTCGAAGGCGGCGTGTTGCCGGTGATCAAGCATCTGCCGGGCCACGGCAGGGCACTGTGTGACAGCCATGTGGCGTTGCCGGTCGTCGACGCGCCGCTCGCCCTGCTCGAGGAAAGTGACTTCGTGCCTTTCGAGGCCCTGTCCGACATGCCGATCGCCATGACCGCCCATGTCGTCTACGCGGCGGTCGATGCGGACCACCCGCTGACCCAGTCCGCCACCGGTATCGAGAGCGTGGTGCGCGGCCGGCTGGGTTTCGAGGGGGTGCTGGTTTCCGACGATCTGAACATGCAGGCGCTGGAAGGTCCGCTGTGGCAGCGCGCCGAGCGGGCGCTGGCGGCGGGGTGCGACATCGCCCTTCACTGCAGCGGCCGCCATGACGAAATGGCGGAACTCCTGCCGCGCACGCCCGTGCTGGCGGGGGCGGCGGCGGCGCGCTGGCGTCTCGCCCTGTCGCGGCGCGCGCCGGCACTGCCCTTCGACCGCCATGCGGCACGCGACGAGCTGGACGCGTTGCTGGCCGGGGCGGCGGGGGTATGAGGGAATGACCCGATGAACGAATTCCTGCAGCAGGTCTCGGTATGGGCCCTGCCGATCATCTTCGCCATCACCCTGCACGAGGCGGCGCACGGCTGGATGGCCGATCGCCTGGGTGATCCGACGGCGCGCATGATGGGGCGGATCTCGG
>JAQVKV010000441.1 GCA_028694545.1 Zavarzinia sp.
GGCGTGTGGGGTCGGACGGCACGAATGGGAAACGGGCGACCGCGCGGCGGAGGGCGACGGGCCCGGCCGGCGGCGCGAAGGTGAAGGCGACCACGCGAAAGGGCGGAAAGCGGCCCAATTCATGGCGCGAGCAATCGCCGAAGGAATTAACCCGCATGCGTTCCTGCCGGATGACGCCGAGGTCGATGTCCGCCGTCGCCATTTCCGAATCGATGGGAAAACGCGGTGTTTCCGCCAGCAGCACGCCATGCTCGAAGATGCCGGCCTGGCCGTCCCAGGCGAGGTCCGTCGTCGATTCGCCCGGCCCCGCCGCCGTGTAGAGATAGGCCGACGCCGTGCGCGACGATTGCGCGGCGCACAGGATGTGGCGGTTCTCCGCCTTGCCGATGGTGATGTTGCTGGCCGAGAGGTTGACGAGAATTTCGGCCCCGGCCATGGCCGCCCGGCTGGACGGCGGCACGGGGATCCAGACGTCCTCGCAGATCTCGACATGGAAGGTGAAGGGGCAGGGGCCTTTCGCCCGGAACAGCAGATCGACGCCGAAGGCTACGTCTTCGCCGGCCAGCACGGCGCCGCGCCCGGTGACGTCGACCCCCGGCTCGAAATGGCGCTTCTCGTAGAATTCGCGGTAATTGGGCAGGTAGCTCTTCGGCACGATGCCGAGCACGGCGCCCGCCTGGATGACCACGGCGCAATTATACAGTCGCCCCTCGATCCGGAGCGGCGCGCCGACGACGAGCACGGGCAGAAGCGCTTTCGAGGCCGCCACCAATTCGCCGATCGCTGCTTCCACCGCGTCGAGCAGGGCATCCTGAAACAGCAGGTCGTCGATCGCGTAGGACGACAGATTCAGCTCCGGAAAGGCCAGGAGCGCGACGCCGTCCGCGTGGGCCTTGCGCGCCATCGCCAGCGTTTGCGCCAGGGCAAAGGCGGGATCCGCCACGCCGGCCCTTGGTACGCAGGCGGCGATGCGCAGGAAATCATGGCTGTACAGACTGGCGAAAGGCTTCATGCCTCATCCTCGAACAGGCGGACGAAACGAACGATGGCGAGAATGGGCCGGCCGGCGGCGGCGCGCCATCCTTTTCCGCACTGCGGTCCACCCCACCCCCTCGCCGGACCCCTCGAAATTTCCCCCCGATCGGGGGGGAGTTGACCGGGGTCACCCCGGCAAAGATGCCTCCAACGAAACGAGGAAACGTCGGCGGGGACACAACCCGCGGCGCCGGGACCGCGAAAATGCGGCTCGACCAAGAGGGGGGAGTTGCGTCCGGCTTCGGCCGGCGCCCTGCCGTCGCTTCCTCAAATCCAAGGGAGTGGGCATGGGTCTCCTCATCAATATCGACAACGGCGGTACCCTGACGGACATATGCGTCATCGACGGGGCCAAGGTTCATCATACGAAGACGATCACCACGCCCTACGACCTGTCGAAATGCTTCTTCGAGGGATTGAAGAAGGCGTCGGTCACGCTCTACGGCGAGGAGCGACTGGTGGATCTTCTGCTGGCGACGGACCACATCCGCTATTCGACCACCCAAGGCACCAATGCCATCGTCGAGAAGAAGGGGCCGCGCCTCGGTCTCGTCGTCGCGGCGGGTGACGACACCGCCGGCCTGACGGCGACCGGCGCCACCGCCGACATGTTCTCCGTGCTCGTTGGTTCCCGGCTGCAGCAGATCGACCTTGGCCTCGAGGGCGAGGCTTTCGATGCCGCGCTGGTCGCGGCGGTCAACGCGCTGACCAACGGTGGTGCCAACCGCATCGTCATCGCCTTCGGCGCCGGCGACTATCGCGCGGCGGAACAGCGCGTGAAGAAGGCCATCCTGCGCAAGTTCCCGCGTCATCTCCTCGGCGTGGTGCCGACACTCTGCGCCAGCGACCTCGTCGACGACAGCGACACGGTGCGCCGCACCTGGTCGGCCCTGATCAACGCCTTCCTGCACCCGGCGATGGAAAACTTCCTCTACAACGCGGAAGCGATCCTGCGTGAATACAAGCACCAGAACCCGCTGCTGATCTTCCGCAACGACGGTGACTCGTCGCGCGTTGCCCGGACCATCGCGGTGAAGACCTATGGCTCGGGTCCTCAGGGCGGCATGGAAGGGGCGCGGGCCCTTGCCACGCATTACGGCTTCAAGCGCCTGCTGACCATGGATATCGGCGGCACCACCACCGACATCGGCCTGGTCGAGGGCGGCCAGCCCCGCGCCAGCCGCCGGGGCGAGGTGGAGGAGATCGAGATTTCCTTCCCGCTGGCCGACATCGTCTCGGTCGGCGTCGGCGGCTCGTCGATCCTGAAGGTGGTCGACGGCGCCATCAAGGTCGGGCCCGAATCCGCCGGTGGCGCGCCCGGGCCCGCGTGCTTCGGCCTCGGCGGCACGAAGCCCACGATCACCGACGTCTTCCTGCTGGCCGGACTGATCGATCCCGCGACCTATTTCGGCGGTGCCATGTCGCTGGATCGTGCCCGCGCCGAGGCGGCGGTGCGGAGCGAGATCGCCGATCCCCTCGGCATCTCGCTGGAGGCGGCGCTGGCGGCGGCCGAAAAGGCCTGGGTCGCCAAGATCGCCGACAGCCTGAAGGACTTCGCCGAGATCGACGAGGATACGGTTCTCGCCGCCTTCGGCGGAGCTGGTCCCTTCGTGGTGACGGCGATCGCCGAAGCCGCCGGGATCGAACAGGTGATCATCCCCGGCCTTGCCGCCGTCTTCTCGGCCTTCGGCATCGGCTTCTCCGACATCGCGCAAGGTTACAGCCGCTTCGTCGGCACGGGCGAGGGCACCGTGCTTTCGAAGGCGGTCGAGGAGCTGACCGCGCAGGCGACGCGCGACATGTTCGCGGAAGGCTTCGCGCTGGCCGACTGCCGACTGGACTGGACCCTGGCACGCGAGAGTGGCAACGACGGTGCCGCCATCGCCTGGGCCCCCGGGACCCCGGTGCCGGCGGTCTGTGCCGGGGCTGATGATCTCGTTCTAGGGCTGCGCGCGGTGCGCGCGATCAACCACGCCAAGATGGTCAATGGCGCCGCCCCGCCGAAATCGGTGGCCGGAAGCACCGGCGGTCGGCAGATGACCCTGCCGGGCGAGGGCGCCGCGACGCTGCCCGTTCATCGCCTGGAAGACCAGCCGGCGGGCGCCGAGGCGACCGGCCCCTGCATCCTGGAGGAAGCCTTCTTCACGGCGCGTATCGGCCGGGGCTGGCACTTCGACGTCAATTCCAACCGCGACACGCTGCTCGCTCGCAGCCATTGAGGAGAAGGCCCGTGAAGGTCCTCGTTACCGAATATCTGCGCATCGACCTTGAGCGCGAGACTTGGGAATGCCGCCGCTGCGACCACGAGATCGGCAGTGCCCGCGCGAACTACAAGGAAGGGCTGCTGGTTTATGACCGCGAGCCCTCCGAGATCCACAAGCCCCTGCTGGACCCGGCGCGTTACGATTTCACCTTCGCGCCGAACCCGAAATGGTGCCGCATCCTCGAATTCTACTGCCCGTCCTGCGGCACGATGGTG
>JAQVKV010000442.1 GCA_028694545.1 Zavarzinia sp.
CCGGCGGCGATATAGCCGCCGTCCCTTGCCAGTGCCGGCGGTTCGGCGATGATCGCGCCCATCAGTTTCCCGGCCAGCGCGCCATGATCGCCGAAACGGGCCAGCGCGGACCCGAGCCCCGCCGGTGGCGGATTCAAGTCGGCGCCGAGGAAGAGGGCGCCGACTTCGGGCAGCAGGGCAAGGCCCTGGCCGATGGCGGCGAGATCGCGCGGCCCGCCCCGGCCGAGCGAGAGCCGGGCCAGCGCCCGTTCGAGATCGGGCAGGCGGCGCAACAGGTGGCGCAAGCCGGCGCGCAGACTGCCCTGCCGCAGCAGGTGGTCGACCATGTCGAGGCGGGTGTCGATGGCCAGCACGTCGGTCAGGGGGGCTGCCAGATATTGCCGCAGCAGGCGGGCGCCGGCGCCGGTCACCGTCTCGTCCATGACGGCGAGAAGGCTGCCGGTACGGCCGCCGTCCGGGCCCTGGATCAGTTCGAGGCTGCGCCTCGTCGCCGCGTCGATCGCCATGGTGGTGCCGGCGGCGACGCGCCGGGGCGGGCGCAGACGCGCCAGCCGGCCCTTCTGGGTCAGCTCGACATAGGCGAGCAGGGCGCCCAGCGCCGAAAGCTCGGCCCGCGAGAAGGCACCGAAACCATCCAGCGTGCCCACGGCGAAGACATCCAGCAGGCGCCGTTCGGCTGCGCTCGAATCGAAGCGGGCGGCGGGCAGGGGGGTGATGCGGTCGTCATGGGCGCCGTCCAGTGCGACCAGTGCCGGTTCGTCCAGCCGCCGGTCCGAGACCAGCAGTTCCCCGGGCGACAGGCGGGCGAGTTCCGCGCCCAATTGCCCGGGGGCGACGGCGATCACCTCGAACAGGCCGGTGGAGACGTCGGCGACGGCGAGCGCCAGCTTGCCTTCCGCCCCGCCGAGCGCCGCGAGCAGGTTGTTGGAACGGGCGTCCAGCAGGCTTTCCTCGGTCAGCGTGCCGGGGGTGACGATGCGCACCACCTCGCGCCGGACCAGGGTCTTGCCGGCGCGTTTCTTCGCTTCCGCCGGATCTTCCGCCTGTTCGCAGATCGCGACCTTGAAGCCCTTGCGGATGAGGCGCGAGAGATAGGCATCCGCCGCATGCACCGGCACGCCGCACATGGCGATGTCGGCGCCCTGATGCTTGCCCCTTTTAGTCAGGGTGATGTCGAGGGCGGCGGCGGCCTGTTCCGCGTCCTCGAAGAACATCTCGTAGAAATCGCCCATGCGATAGAACAGCAGGCAGCCCGGATGAGCTGCCTTGATGGACAGATATTGCGCCATCATGGGCGTCGCGCCGGCGAGGTCGGGCGCTTCCGCGTTCGAGTCGAGATCGTCGGGAAAATCGGACATGGCCCGCACTCTAGGGCGGGCATCGATTAAGACAAGCCGGGAAAGAACGGGGCGGCCCGACGGCTTCCCCGAGCGCCTCGTCATCCCGGCGCACACCGGGATGACGAGATGGAAACGCGCCTCAATCCGTCCGTGATGCGAAGAAGCGTTCCAGGTCCCGGGCGGCGGTCTCGATATGGGTTCGGAGGACGCGCGTCGCCTCGTCCGCGTCGCCCGCGCGGGCGGCGGCCAGAATGGCGGCGTGCTCGTCCTGGGCCATCCGGTCCCGCCCCAGGGCCGCGAAATGGAAGCGCAGGTAGCGGTCGGCGGCCGCCAGATGCTGTTCGACGAGGGCGAGCAGGCGGGGGCGCCCGGCCCGCGCATAGAGGGTGAGGTGGAAACGCCGGTTCAGCTCGCCGAGGCGGGACTGGTCCGGTTCCGCGTCCATCTCGGCCAGCAGGCCTTCCGCGCGCTCGAAATCCGCCGCCGTCAGATGGGGTAGGGACAGGCGCAGGGCGGCGGGCTCCAACGCCGCCCGGATGGCGTAATGGTCGGCGCCGTCGGCGGCGGAAATATCGGTGACCACGGCGCCCTTGTGGGGGGCGAAATCGACCAGTGCCTGCGCCTCCAGCTGGCGCAGGGCCTCGCGCACCGGCATGCGGCTGACGGCGAAGGACGCGGCCAGCTCTTCCTGCCGCAGGGGCGTACCGCCAGGCAGGGCCCCGGTCAGGATCGCCTCGCGCAAGATCGCCTCGACGAAGGCGGTGGCGGTGCGGAAACGCGGGCGCCCACGGGCGATCAGCTCGGTCAGGTCCATGTCGGGAGGATGATGCCGGGGGTAGGTAGATTCAAGATGATTGTCGATTGGATCCAATTTTATTAAGGTGCGGCCGGGATCCTGATCGCCCTCCTCCTTCTCCCTCTCGTCGTCCCGGCTAAGGCCGGGACCTCGCGACGAGAAGGCGCGCTTCCGGAGGAAGATCCCGGCTTCCGCCGGGATGACGCGCCCCGGGGGCGAAGGGTGTGGGGTCCGGGTACATTCGCGTTCCGGGCACATTCGTTTCTGGGCACATGGAGACAGGCATGGCGATGGAGCAGCGGGAATGGGTGCGGCCGGCGACGGCGGGGGTGATGGCGGCGGTGGTCGGTTTCGCCTCGTCCTTCGCCGTGGTGCTGGAAGGCTTGCGGGCCATGGGGGCCAGTCCGGCGCAGGCGGCGTCGGGGCTTCTGGTGCTGTCGCTCGGCATGGGGTTGCTCGGCATCGTGCTGTCGCTGCGCCTGCGCCTGCCCATCTCCATCGCCTGGTCGACGCCGGGGGCGGCGCTGCTGGCGGCGACTCAGGCGCCGGTCGGGGGCTTCGCCGAGGCCGTGGGGGCTTTCGCGGTCGCCGGGCTGCTGGTCGTTATTGCCGGGTTGTGGCGGCCGTTCGGACGGTTGGTCGGGGCGATTCCGGGCACGCTGGCCGGAGCCATGCTGGCGGGGGTGCTGCTCGATCTCTGCCTCGCGCCCTTCCGCGCCATCGGGGTCATGCCCTTCGCCGCCCTGCCCATCGTCATCGCCTGGGTCGTCATGATGCGGGTGAACCGACTGTGGGCCATGCCGGCGGCGCTGGCGGTGACAGTCGCGGCGGTCTGGATCGATGGTTCGGCGGCGGCGGCGCTTCCCCCGGTCACGACCCTGGCCCCCCGCATCGTGGGGGTTCTTCCGGTCTTCGACCTGCAGTCCATTGTCGGTATCGCGCTGCCGCTGTTCCTCGTCACCATGGCGTCGCAGAATGTACCCGGGCTCGCCGTGCTGCAGACCAACGGTTACCGGCCCCAGCCGGGGCCCCTGTTCGTCTCGACCGGGCTGGTGTCCATGATCTGCGCGCCCTTCGGCGGGCATGCGGTCAATCTGGCGGCGATCACGGCGGCGCTCTGCGCCGGGCCGGACGCCGCCACGGACCCCGCCCGGCGATGGCTGGCGGCGGTGATCGCCGGGGCGTCCTATGTCGCGATCGGGGCGGTTGCCACGCTCGCCGCGGCGCTGGCCGTGGCCGCTCCCCCGGTGCTGATCCAGGCCGTGGCCGGGCTTGCCCTGGTGGGGGCTTTCGGCGGGGCGCTTTCAGCGGCGCTGGCCGTCCCGGCCGAGCGCGAGGCGGCTCTGGTCACCCTGCTGGTGACGGCGT
>JAQVKV010000443.1 GCA_028694545.1 Zavarzinia sp.
CGCTGCACCGGCTGCGCCACTTTCCGGTCACCGGTCTGAAGATCGACCGCTCCTTCGTCGACGAACTGGCGACCTCGAAGATCGCCCGGCTGATCATCCGCGCGACCATCGAACTCGGCCACGCGCTCGGCCTGCAGATCATCGCGGAAGGGGTAGAAACCGCAGGCCAGGCGCGCGATCTCGCGGCGCTTGGCGTCGATGTCTATCAGGGCTATTTCCTGTCTCCGCCCCTGCCGGAGGACGAGCTTTTCGTCTGGCTCCAGGACAAGCTCTATCGCCGGCCCGCGGCAACCTGACATCCCTCCCGAAAAGAAAACCCGCGGTGACCATCCGGCCACCGCGGGCTTGCAATGACGCGGGTTACTTGCCCGCGAGCTTCCGTTTCTCGGCTTCGTCTTCCATCAACTCGTACCACATGGCGTTGAGGACGGCGAAGGCCGCGGCCAACGGCAGGCCGAGCAACCAGGCGAAATACCACATGTCTCAGTCTCCCATGCGTGACGCCGCCGGCGTCACGCGCTCGATGAAGGATGGAATGCCGCCGGAACGATGATGGACCGGCGACACTCGCGGGCTCAATAGGCGTGACCGCCCTTGTTGGTGATGTCCGAAGCCTCGACCTTGCCCCACAGGATCTTGTAGGCCCAGGCCGTGTAGAGCAGCACGATGGGCAGGAAGATCAGCGTGACCCCGAGCATGATGAACAGGGTCAGGTGGCTGGAGGACGAGTCGAAGACCATCAGGCTGGCGTTCGGATCGGCCGAGGACGGCAGGATGAACGGGAACATCGAGACGCCCACGCTCGAGATGATGCCGAAGATCGACAGGAAGGAGCCCAACAGGGTGATCCCTTCCTTGCGCGCGCCAAAGCCAATGAAGGCGAGGAACGCGCCGCCGAGGCCCAGAACCGGGGCGATCAGCAGGATCGGATAGGCACCATAATTGGCGAACCAGGCACCCGGCGCCACTTCGGCCGTCTTGGCCAGCGGGTTCGACGGGCCGAACATGTCGCCGCCCGAAGTCACGGCATAGCCGTCCACGAAGAAGTAGAGGGCGATACCACCGAGGGCGAAGAGCACGAAGCTGGCGAAGGCCGCCGCCGTGCCCAGGGTCCGGGTCCGGTCCTGCACCCGGCCCGTGGTCTTCAGCATCAGCCAGGCCGCACCGTGCATGGCCAGCATGGCGACCGAAAGCAGGCCGCACAGCAGGGCATAGGGGTTCAGCAGGCCGAAGAAGGTGCCGTCGTAGAAGATGCGCAGGTCGCTGCCAAGACGGAAGGGCACGCCCTGGAGCACGTTGCCGACCGCCACGCCAAAGATCAGCGAAGGCACGAAGCCACCGATGAACAGGGCCCAGTCCCAGCTGTTGCGCCAGGTCGCGCTTTCCCTCTTCGACCGGTACTTGAAGCCGACCGGGCGCAGGATGAGCGCGAACAAGGTCGCGAACATCGCGAGGTAGAAGCCCGAGAAGGACACCGCATAGAGCTGCGGCCAGGCGGCGAAGATGGCGCCGCCGCCGAGGATCAGCCACACCTGGTTGCCTTCCCACACGGGACCGACGGTGTTGATGACGATCCGGCGTTCGACGTCGGTCTTGCCCACGAAGGGCAGCAGGATGGCGGCCCCGAGGTCGAAACCGTCGGTCGCCGAGAAGCCGATGAGGAGGACGCCCAGCAGCACCCACCAGATCAGGCGGAGGACTTCATAGTCGAGAAGTTGATGCAGTATCATGGTTGGTTACTCCGCGGGCACGATGGCAGGCGAGACCAGCTCGGCCTGCGGGTCGGTGTCTTCCTCGGGCCCCTTGCGGATGGCCCGGAGCATCAGCCCCATTTCGATGACGATCAGCGTGCTGTAGATGGCGACGAAGCCGATCAGGGTGAGCAGCAGCGTACCGGCACCAAGGCTGGAAACCGCGGCCGCCGTGGGCAACACGCCTTCGATGATCCACGGCTGACGACCGAATTCGGCGACGAACCAGCCGAGCTCGGCGGCAAGCCAGGGCAGCGGGATGCAGATGACGGCGAGGCGCAGCAGCCAGCGCCGGCCCAGCAGGTTCCGCCGGACGGACAGGGCGAAGAACACTGCGGTCAGCAGGATGAAGAAGAAGCCGAGGCCGACCATCACGCGGAAGGCCCAGAACAGCGGGAACACCTGCGGGACCGTATCCCAGGCCGCGAGGTCGATCTGCTCCGGCGTCGCCAGACGCGGATCGTCGACATAGCGCTTCAGCAGAAGAGCATAGCCGAGGTCCTGCCCGTTGTCCTCGAAGGCGGCCTTGACGGCCGGATCGATGGCGTCCGTGCTGCCGGCGGCGCGGATCTTCTGCAGGGCGTCATAGGCGACGATACCCTGCTGGATACGGCCCTTGGCCTTTTCCACGAGGTCCTTGATGCCCGGCAGTTCGTCGGTCAGCGTGCGGGTGGCGATCAGGCCCATGACGGCCGGGATCTTTACCGTGTAGTGGGTCTCGCGCGCCGCCTGGTCGGGGAAGCCGATCAGATTGAAGGCGGCGGGGGCCTCTTCGGTTTCCCACATGCCTTCCATCGCGGCCAGCTTCATCTTCTGGTGTTCGGTCGCGAGGTAACCGCTTTCATCACCCAGCACGACGACCGAGAGCGAGGCGGCAAGGCCGAAGGACGCGGCGACGGTCATCGAACGCTTGGCGAGGTCGATATGCCGGCCCTTCAGGGCGTACCAGGCGGAAACGCCGAGCACGAAGAGCGAAGCCGTGACGTAACCGGCCGAGACCGTGTGCACGAACTTCGCCTGCGCGACGGAATTGAACAGCACGTCGAAGAAGTTGCTGACTTCCATGCGCATGGTCTGCGGATTGAACACCGAGCCGACCGGGTTCTGCATCCAGCCGTTGGCGATCAGGATCCACAGCGCCGACAGGTTCGAGCCGAGCGCGACCGCCCAGGTGGCGGTCAGGTGGCCCACCTTCGACATCTTGTCCCAGCCGAAGTAGAACAGCCCGACGAAGGTCGCCTCGAGGAAGAAGGCCATCAGGCCCTCGATCGCGAGGGGCGCGCCGAAGATGTCACCCACATAGTGGCTGTAGTAGGACCAGTTCATGCCGAACTGGAATTCCATCACGATGCCGGTGGCGACGCCGAGCACGAAGTTGATGCCGAACAATGTGCCCCAGAATTTGGTCATCTGCCGCCAGATGGGACGGCCGGTCATGACATAGACCGTCTCCATGATGGCAAGCAGGACCGACAGCCCGAGGGTCAAGGGCACAAAGAGGAAGTGATAAAGCGCTGTCATCGCGAATTGCAGTCGCGACAGGCTTACGATGTCCAGTTCCATGTCGTTCTACGCCAGCCCCAGCCGGCGCCCTCCAGTTGGCCTTGCCCGTTCCCGGGCGTTACGCAACCCCGCTCAACCGGCCCGAAGACCGGCGAGCATCTCTTCGAACGCCGGTTCGCCCCTGCGGGCTTCCCGGCCGATCCCGCCGCCACCGACCATCAGCAGGCGGTCGGCGAT